>JAESUH010000189.1 GCA_016763155.1 Rhizobiaceae bacterium | reverse complement strand
GGATCTCCGGCAAACACCGAACGCACGGAATCTACCACTGAGGAAAAAGCCTCAGTCGTTACCCCGGACAAAAATTCTCCAACACGAACCCAGATAGACATACTATGTCTTTAAGCGAGTCCTTCCCCGCTGAGAAGTATCTTTTGTTAGCACAAGCAGAAAACCGATGTTACCAGCAAGAAATGGAACAAAAAAACACCGATTCGACCAATATTCCGCCATCTCCCGTCCAGCCCACAGTAAATTTGCCGCTAGCTTATACTCTGGGTCTCATTGGCGTCACAATATTTGGCGCGACTCTGCCGGTTACCCGAATTGCACTGATTGATTTCTCTCCATGGTTCATCACCTTTGCACGCGCCCTAATGGCAGGCTCTGTTGCAATTCTTTGGCTCCTGTTGACACGCAAACGTTTGTCCAACCCGGCAAATTTCCAGTTATTTATCTCTGGCCTGTTTCTGGTAATCGGTTTTCCAGCTTTTATGGCCACCGCCTTGCAAACAGTACCAGCCTCCCATGGCGGCGTGGTACTAGGTTTCCTGCCCCTGGCCACAGCAATAGCTGCACGCCTGGTGGGTAATGAGAAGCCTTCACCAAGGTTTTGGCTGTTGAGCATTTTGGGGGCGAGCGTTGTGGTTTCCTACGCTTATTTCAGCCAGAACACCCAAGAGGAAGCAGGATTTGCACCGGGAGATTTCTGGCTATTGCTGGCGGGAATGAGTGCTTCAACCGGCTACGCGCTTTCCGGCAAATTATCCAGAAACATGCCCGGTTACGAGGTCATATTCCGCTCATTGATATTGAACATCCCCATTGTGCTAATCGGTGCGTTGTGGACGTATGAGGATCGTTTCCTCAGCCCATCTATCACCGGTACATTTGCACTGACTTATCTTGGGTTCTTCTCAATGCTAATCGGGTTTTTTGCCTGGAATACAGCTCTCGCCATGGGAGGCATTGCCCGAATTGGCCAAATTCAGTTGCTTCAGACCTTCGTCACCCTTGCATTCGCTGCACTGCTACTGGCTGAAACCATAGATGCAACCACCATCGCAACTGCAATAGCCGTCACAGCAATCGTGGCACTTACACGGAAATAGGAAAGCGGCAGCCAGTTCGCTATTTTTTGGAACGGAATGCGTTTACCAGACTTCTTGCGCTATTGGAGGCGGATTGAGAAAAACCATCTGCCGTTTGTTGAGATAGAACAGGCGGATTTGATGAATGTTCACCCCGCTTAAATCCCGACATTGAATTGCGAGTTTCAACTTGCCTGCTCGCAGGCGTTGTTGGCCTTTGAGCCACAGGAGGTCCCGCGTTCATTACTGGTGCCATGGATGGTGTAAATTCTTCTGCGAAGGTCTCCAAAGCATTTTCAGGCTGAGGTACACCAAACTCATTACCCACCCGTTCCTCATCATAGGAGGATTTACGCTCTTCATTGCGCATTTTTCGAATAACGGAAGCAATAGATACATCCTGACCGGATTTAACGGCCTCTTGCTGCTCATAAATTCGCGCGCCGGGAAGGTCTTCTTTCGCCATTGTCTCAAAAGTCAGCCGCATAGGCGTGTGCAAGGCTTCTCCAAAGGCAATACATTCGCGGTTAGCGATTGAAGACAAGAAGTTAATCGTGCTTTTTGCCCCGCTGGTCACTGCTCCACGGATAATTTCCTGATCTCGCTGGTTGCCCAAACGCATGGCGAAAACGGTGTTGCACTGGGATAGAATTGTCGGGTCCAGTTCACCTGGGCGCTGGGTAATAATCCCCAGATAAACGCCGTATTTCCGGCCCTCTTTGGCGATACGTGCAATTGCCTGGCGTGTGGGCCAAAAGCCAGCATCACCATCTGCTGGAATGTAACGGTGAGCCTCTTCACAAACTACAAGGGTTTGAATGGCACCATCGCTCGAAAGTGCCAGATCAAATGCCATTCGGCACAATACAGACACAACCGAGTTCATTACTTCCGAAGGCAAGCCTGAGAGTTCAAACACACAAATCGGTTTGTTATTATGCGGCACGCGAAAAATATGAGAAATCGTTTCCTGAAGCGTATCCCCACCATTGCCGTTCAAATCAAACATGAACCCATAACGCGGATCCTGCACAATAGACGCAATCCGGCTTTGCAAAGACTTCAAAATCGGCTTTTCCGTCTTGCCATCCAAGCGACCAAGCCGATCGTCGATAATTGTCAGCACATCCGCCATGCGATAGGGAATCGGCGTATCGGCAGAAATCGTGCTTTTGTCTAAACTACGCTTAATCAGAGACTTGCCGGAAGCTTTTTTCTCTTGTTTATAAGCTGCCTTTGCCATGGGAAGAATATCCCGCAGCAATTCAAATTCAGCTTCCAGTCCCTTTTGTCCACGGAAAATAACCTCTGCCAACTCATCCAGTTTAAACAACCAGAAAGGCAAATCCAGATTGGTAGAATCCACGGTGATTGAATGATCCGGAAAAGCTGTCGAAAATTCATTGTGCGGATCAAGCAGAAGCACCCTGATATCCGGGCGTTTTTCCACGATCTTGCGCAACAGTAATGTAACTGAAGTTGATTTACCCACGCCGGTAGAACCAACAATGGCAAAATGTCGGGAGAGCAATTTATCCAGATCAATTTGCGCTGGAATGCTGGCATCCTGCGTGAGGTGGCCAATATTGATCAAACTACCGGTCTTGGTTTCATAAACCGCACTTAAATCGGAAGAACGAATACGATGTCCAATACAACCCATTTGCGGGTAATTGGCGATACCAGATGTAAATGCCGCCTTCCCGCCTTCGTTATATTGAATTTCACCTACCAGTTCCACATGAATATGAATCAGATTCAAACCACCAGAAACCCAACTGCTTTGAGGTAGGTCCACCCGGTGAGAGAGACCAATTACCCGGTTTTTGCCAACTTTAATTGATAAAAGTTGTCCAACTGCCCAGTAGTTTTCTAAATGGTCGAAGTGTTCGTCCACATGAGCCGCAATAATCGCCTGCTCACCATCACATTTGATGACGTAGCCTTGGGTGCGCTTGCGGGTTTCATCGTAAGTGGCTGTGTCCATTTGCTATCAAATGCCTATCAATCAACGGAATATATTTTTAACATGCCCATATAGCCCCAACTATAACCACAAACATCTTAATGCCCGGTAAGGCGGTATGCTTAAGAAAATTTAACCTGCATTCTTCCAGAAAAAATCCTCCCCACCTTGCGTCCGAAATAAATTAAGTGTCATCTGTAAAAAAATCTAAAATTGGATGGCAAAATGACAGCGAAGCAAAAGTGGGATTTTTGGATCGATCGTGGTGGTACGTTCACTGATATCGTAGGGCGTGATCCAAAGGGTGTTCTTCACCCCCACAAATTGCTCTCTGAAAACCCGGAAGCATACCGCGATGCAGCCGTTCAGGGCATACGCGACTTGCTTGGGGTGAAACCCGGCGAGAGAGTGCCATCCGAAAAAATCGATACCGTGAAGATGGGCACAACGGTCGCAACCAACGCGCTTCTTGAGCGAAAAGGCGAAAATACAGCCCTCTTGATCACCAAAGGATTTGGAGATGGTTTGCGCATCGGATACCAGTCCAGGCCAGATATTTTTGCCAAAGAGGTCATTCTACCTCAGCAGCTATATTCCAGCGTTTATGAGGTCAATGAACGAATTTTAGTCGATGGAACGGTAGAACAACCTCTGGATGAAGCGGCATTCAACGAGGCATTGCTAGAGCTCAAGCAAAAGGGATATCGTAGCATCGCCATCGCTTTTATGCATGCATGGAAGTATCAATCCCACGAGAAAATAGCAGCTAAAATGGCTCGCGAAATGGGCTTCGCTCAGGTTTCCGTCAGCCACGAAGTCTCCCCATTGGCCAAACTTGTAGGGCGTGGCGATACAACAGTTGTTGACGCCTATCTCTCACCAATTCTACGACGTTACGTAGAGCAGGTTGCCGAAGAACTTGGCATAAACCAGGATAAAGACGGCCCTAAGCTAATGTTTATGATGTCCTCTGGCGGCCTGACTGCTGCCAACCTATTTCAGGGCAAGGATGCAATCCTATCGGGCCCGGCGGGCGGCGTTGTCGGAGCTGTAGAAACCGCACAATTGGCAGGCTTTGGCAAAATGATCGGTTTCGATATGGGAGGAACTTCAACTGACGTCTCTCACTTTGACGGCGAACTTGAACGTGCTTTTGAAACCGAAGTCGCAGGCGTGCGAATGCGAGCACCTATGATGCGCATTCATACAGTTGCTGCAGGCGGCGGCTCCCTGCTCACCTATCAGGATGGACGTTTTCAGGCAGGACCAGAAAGCGCCGGCGCCAACCCCGGCCCGGCATGCTATCGCCGCGGCGGACCATTGGCGGTAACAGACGCCAATGTGATGGTTGGAAAATTGAGACCCGAATTCTTCCCGGCAATTTTTGGCCCCGACCAAAATGAAATGCTGGACGTGGAAATTGTACGCACCAAATTTGGCGCGATGGAAAGCCAAATTAGTAACAGATCTCCAGAAGAAATTGCTGATGGGTTTTTGAAAATTGCCGTTGAAAACATGGCCAACGCCATCAAGAAAATTTCGGTTCAGCGTGGCTATGATGTCACCGAATATGTGCTCAACTGTTTCGGCGGTGCTGGCGGTCAACATGCCTGTGCAGTAGCGGATTCACTGGGCATGGATACCGTATTGGTACATCCATTTTCCGGCATCCTCTCTGCCTATGGCATGGGTCTGGCAAGAGTGCGGGCCAACCGAACCAGAGCACTTATCATTCCCTTGGATGAGGCGGTTGAATCAATACTTGAACAAGTTGAATCAGAACTTCAACTTGAATCAAAACGTGAACTTCAACAACAAGACCTAAGTGATTCTGAAATCAGCACTTTTTCCAGAATTCACATCCGTTATGACGGCACAGATACGCCAATTTCCGTGCCAATTGGCACGTTAAAAACAATGATAAAGGCCTTCGAGGAAGGCCATAAAAAGCAGTTTGGTTTTGTCTTTGAAAACAAGCCATTGATTGTAGAAGCCATCGAGGTTGAGGCTGTCGGCGGCGGTGCAGATATTCCAGAAGCCGAAGCAACTTTGGACAATCAGGACATCCCCGCCGCAAAAACTGTCCCCGTTTTTTCTGTTGGAAAATGGCATGACGCAGGCATTCATATGCGCGAAAATCTTGTTCCTGGAAACCGCATTATCGGCCCTGCCCTGATCATCGAACCACACCAAACCATCGTCGTTGAACCGGGCTGGAATGCCTCCATAAATGCGCGTGGTCACATCATCATGGAACGTGCCATTGCCCTTGAACGTACAGCCGCAATCGGTACAAAAGCTGATCCTGTTATGCTGGAAGTGTTCAACAATCTGTTCATGTCGATTGCCGAACAGATGGGCGTAACCCTCCAAAATACGGCCTATTCTGTGAACATAAAAGAACGGCTCGATTTCTCATGCGCGGTCTTTTCAAGTGATGGCTCTCTGGTCGCAAACGCTCCTCACATGCCAGTCCATCTTGGCAGTATGGATCGTTCCGTTGAAACCATCGTCAACCTGAATAAGGGCAACATATTCCCGGGCGACGTATTCGTTTTGAACGCCCCCTATAATGGTGGAACCCATTTACCAGATGTCACCGTCGTCACCCCAATGTTCGATGAAGCAAACGAAAAACTTCTGTTTTTCGTTGCCTCTCGCGGCCACCACGCAGATATTGGCGGCATGGCTCCAGGCAGTGCCACCCCACGCGCCACCCATGTGGATGAAGAAGGCGTTCTGATCGATAATTTCAAGCTGGTCGATAAAGGCGTGTTGCAAGAAGAAGGCATGCTGAAGATCCTGACAGACCATCCATGGCCCGCGCGCAACCCATCACAAAACATGGCCGATATCCGTGCCCAGATTGCAGCCAATGAAAAAGGCATCGCCGAACTGATAAAAATGGTTGACCATTTCAGCCTGAAAACCGTCCACGCCTATATGGTTCATGTGCAGGATAACGCTGAAGAAAGCGTTCGCCGTGTGATTGAGGCTTTGGATGATTGCGAAGCGACATATGAAACCGATACAGGTCAGGTAATTTGCGTAAAAATCAGCGTCGATAAAAAGAAACGTGAAGCGACCGTCGATTTCACCGGCACGTCGAAGGCATGGAAAAACAATTTCAATGCACCGGAACCCGTTTCCCGTGCAGCAGTACTTTATGTTTTCCGCCTGATGGTTGAAGCAAATATTCCAATAAACGCAGGGTGTTTGAAACCAATTCACATCATCGTGCCGCAAGGCTCAATGTTGATGCCTCAATACCCCTCTGCCGTAATCGCGGGTAATACAGAAACAAGCCAGCAAGTTACAAATTGCCTGTTAATGGCTCTGGGGTCGATGGCCAATGGCCCGGGCACAATGAACAATTTGACCTATGGCAATGATCGATACCAGAATTATGAAACCATCTGCGGCGGATCACCGGCCGGGCAAATGAACAACGGAACCGGATTTGCTGGCACCGATGCTGTGCATGTGCACATGACAAACACCCGAATGACAGATCCCGAAATATTGGAAATGCGATTTCCAATCGTTGTCGAAGAATTTTCAATTCGCAAAGGCTCGGGCGGCGATGGAGAATTCCGTGGCGGTGACGGCACCATTCGACGTCTGCGCTTTTTGGAAGAAATGGAATGCGCCATTTTATCAAGTCACCGCAAACGCGGACCGGCAGGCATAAATGGCGGTGGCAATGGCAAAGTTGGGAAAACAGAAATCCGACGACAGAATGGCGAACTGGAAGAGCTTGAATATTGCGATCAAACCACTGTTTACCCTGGCGAGGTCGTCATTGTGACAACCCCGGCCTGCGGCGGCTTTGGCAAACCATAAGGGTGTTCTAATTGCCCCTTTGGCGGGCGAAAAACGCACTCACCTTGTCGATCAGTTTTCTGCCGCGTTTACCCAAACTGCTAACGCTGAATGGTTTTGTTTTAGCAACGGGCTGAGTGGTTTTGATACGAACTGGCGCGCTGGCTTGGTTAATTCTCGGGGCAGCCAGCAAGTTCATTGGTGCTAAACCGGTGTTTGAACTGATCTGATCAGGTTTGATTTCCGCAAGCATCGGCACTGTGCTGGCAAATTGGCTATTACTATTGGCAATGACCTGCGCTTTTACCGGCTCATTCATTTGTACGGGCACTTGCACAGGCGCCGGAACCGAGGTTTGTACCGAGGCTAGCACGGGTGCTTGTATTGGCGCATCAGGATCAACTTCATCTATCTTCAACAACCGTTTGCGTGGCTTGGCCTGGGCAATGAACACAGGCTCTTCAACTTTTTCTGGAGCCGTATTATCAACCATCATTGGCTCATCAGGCACCAACTCAGCTCCATTCTCTGCCTGTTCGATTTCACGAATTGCCGAAAGGATGCCGTTTCGGACCTTCTTTGAATCATCCATCGTCGTATGAACTTGACCAAAGACGTAGACGTTTTTTGCTTTCGGATGAGAGCTGGTATTCGTCAATTTGCCATATACCGGAAATATCGAAAAATAGTTCTCTGCCCACTCAACGTTTTTTCCAGCACTGCCTATAGGACCGGGAATATCGATGGTGCCCACATAGGCAACTCTTACCCCAAGAGATTTCATTTTTTTGGCCATGCTCATGGATGCAAGCGCGCCCATGGAATGCCCGACAAATGCAACACTTTTTGGCCTGCGTTTGCGAATAGTCCTCAGCGCATCACTTGTTGAACCAAACCGGCGCACTTCTGCATGAATGCCCTCTTTGTTTAACTGAGCAGCCATGCGGTCCAGACCTCTGGAGAAATGCATGTTCTTGTTGATAAACGAAAAGTCCCCGGCTCCCTTGAAGAAATAGACTTCAATAGCCGCTGCGGGCGTCACAGAATACAGGCCTGCCAAAATCGACAACAGCAGACACTTCTTAATTGCAGGAATACTACGAAACATTTTTCCCATCCTAAATTAGTGCAACAAACAAATTCAAAAGGCAAAACAGCCTCTTGGTTTCTCTATCGTAAGTAAAAGTGGTTTATAAATGTTGAAAATTTGATTTTTTTTCGTAACCTTTCATTAACCAAAACTCTGCATGGCTAGTTCAGTAGCAATCAATAATTCATGAAATGAAGCGAAACTTTGAATATGCAACACGCAACACCAGCTCTGGCCAAATATCATGAACTTCAAAAGCTCTTGAGACAGCAGCAAAAGAACAATTATGATGGTGTAAGCCTGTATCTTCGCCTGACGCAATTGGGATTGACAGATTTGAAGTCACTTCATCAGATCGTTAAAAAAGCCTAATCCGCACAGTTATCATGTAAAGTACTTCAAACAATACTTGTTTACACATTAACTAAGCGCTAACATTCTTTGAAATATGGCAAATTCTGGGCAAATCAGCGATTTTTGGCACATGTATTATAATACAATCACAGTATTTTCCGCATCCGAAATATCACTACTGTTCATAGAAACAGAAATTTAGTGATAAATTTCAAAAGCTTATCAAAAAACTAAATTCATGTAGAAATCTACGTCGCAATGCGTCAAATCTTACACTTGCATTCAACGTATTCTTAAATAGACTACCTTAGGTAACAAGTGATTGCTAACGCTTGAGGAGGCCGACATGGACATGTTACGAACTACGAATTATGTGATTGCGTGCGCCGCTTTTGTATTTGTAGCGGCTGTTATTTTTGGTTGGATCGGCTAAGGACCCGGCCACAATATAAATTCACAAACTGTATCTGTTTGTTTTATCAGCACAAAACCGGCCGCAGGCATCACCTGCGGCCGGTTTTATGTTTTTTGGATAGTAGCAGGTCTATGCAGCCTTCGACGCGCGAAGGCTTTCAACCGAACGCATGCCAAGCTGATGGCAGATCGCATAAACCAAATCTGCCTGATTCATTGTGTAAAAATGGAAATCAGAAACCCCACGGCCAACCAAATCCATCACTTGCTCTGAGGCAACCGCACAACCAACAAGATTGCGGGTAGTTTGATCATTCTCCAAGCCTTCAAATCGCTCTGACAACCAGTCAGGCACACTCGCACCGCATCGTCTGGCAATGTTTTGCAGTTTAGTCATATCGTGAAACGGTAGAATTCCAGGAATGATAGGAATAAATATTCCTGCCCGGCGCACGCGCTCCACATAGGCTTCATAAACATCATTATCAAAGAAAAACTGGGTGATTGCGCGTGTAGCACCGTTGTCTACTTTGCGTTTTAGCAGTTCAATATCCACCGCAAAATCTGGCGACATTGGATGCTTTTCCGGGTAGGCAGAAACCGTAATATCAAAATCTGCAAAAGCTTTCAGACCCGCAACCAGTTCCGCACCATTTTGATAGCCATCGGGATTATCCTGATACCCACGCGTTGAAAGATTCGCCTGTTGGCTATCCCCGCGCAGGGCCACAAAATGCCTAATACCTGCCCGCCAATAATCACGAATAACACTATCTACTTCTTCTTTAGTGGCATCGGCGCATGTAAGATGGGCCGCCACTTTCAAATCAGTCTCAGCAATAATTTTCGAGATCGTTTTATGGGTACGTTCTCGGGTTGAGCCACCTGCCCCATAGGTGATTGAAACAAAACTTGGCTTCAGGCTTTCCAGCCTGCGCACAGATTTCCACAAGCTTTCTTCCGCCGCATCTGAAGAGGTTGGGAAGAATTCGAATGAAACATTAAAGTCCCGCCCCTTAAGGGCGCGTCTTGGGAGGATGATATTGGATGGGGACGAAAGTGACATTTTTTTATCCGTTTACTCAGCTTGGGGGGAAGTAGAATTTGTTGTTTGCAGACGTTGGTCGCGGGCAAGCCACAAGGTCACCGTCAGTTTTTCTGTCGTTTGATCCGGGGATGCAGCAATCAATTGCCTCGTATCGACCATTTCAAGTCCGGCTTCCTGCATCCAGCCACACATTTGTTCATCGGAAAATCCCAACCGCAAATGGGCGTGTTTTTCCCGCAAAAAATCTAAATGGTGAGGTGCAAAATCCACGATCAACAATTGACCAGCAGGTGCCAGTGCCTTGGCGGCTTCACGAATGGCCATTGCCGGATCATCGAGATAATGCAGCACCTGATGGATTGTTACCAAGTTGAACCGGTCACCCTCGACAGGCAATCTGTAAACATCACCTTGTCTGGTTTGCACTCTGGAAAGACCGGCTTCATCAAGATTTGCTCGCGCCACCGCCAGCATATCACGACTGGCATCCAGCCCCACCGCATGCTCATAATATGGGGCAAACAGCTCCAAAACCCGTCCGGTTCCTGTGCCCAAATCAAGCATGTTTTGAAATGGCGTAGTACCGACCATTTCCAGCATCGCCGCTTCGACCTGGGCGTCATCTACGTGAAACGAACGAATTTGATCCCAACTATCGGCATTTTTAGAAAAATACTCAGCTGCCCGTGCAGCACGACGCGCGCGCAACTCTTCCAAGCGCTCGCGGTCTCTCAATATTTGCGGATCACTACCATCTATAGCGGAGATAAAATCATTGATCATTGCCGCCGCAGGACCACTGTCTACCGCACGGAAATAGGCCCAGGCCCCTTCCTGATAGCGTTCAAGCAATCCAGCCTCACTCAACAATTTCAAATGACGAGAAATACGAGGTTGGGATTGTCCCAGAATATCGATCAATTCAGAAACCGTCAGATCTCCATTTGCCAACAATACCAGCAAACGCAACCGCGTCTGCTCACCGGCAGCTCTCAGCAGGTTGACAGTTTGATCCAATTTTAGGCGTGTCGTATCAAGCAATTTCTTCTCCAAATTCTAATATAAAGATATCTTTATATGTTTTCTAAAGCATTAACAACAAAAAAATTAATTCCCCCTGTTGAAATGTTCACATAATAATTAACTCTTAGAGTCTGTGAAATTATTTGCACAATTAGCCCCTTACCATCAACAAGGCTCTTTGAATGACCGATATTTCAAGTTTTCAAATTACAAAAAAATGGCCTCCACAAAACTCAGATCATATTCAGCTCTATTCTTTACCCACCCCAAACGGCATCAAAGTCTCAGCCACTCTGGAAGAAACCGGCCTGCCTTACGAGGCTCATCTCGTGAGTTTCGGCACCAATGACCAAAAGTCTCCAGAATTTGAATCTCTCAACCCCAATGGCAAAATCCCTGC
>JAESUH010000188.1 GCA_016763155.1 Rhizobiaceae bacterium | reverse complement strand
GAGCACACCAAACCGAATGAGATGATGCGGGATGCCGAACTGGCCATGATACAAGCCAAACGATTTGGCGGAGACCGTATTGAACCGTTCCGCCCGGCATTTCGTACCGTCAAAGACGATACTGTGGTTTTGCTTGAAGACCTGAAACGGGCGTTGCGTGAAGATCAGATCTCTGTTCTCTACCAACCAATCGTTGATCTGGAAAATCGCGCCACGGTAGGGTTTGAGGCGCTGTTGCGTTGGCACCATCCTAAACTTGGTACAGTCTCTCCTGTAGAGTTCATTCCACTGGCTGAGAGTTCCGGATTGATCAATAGTCTTGGGTCTTATGTTCTGGAAAAAGCCACAAGCGACTTTACCGCTTTGGGCCGCCAATTTGACGGGCATGATTATTTTGTCAGCGTCAATATTTCCAGCCGCGAATTGCTGCGCCATGATATTGTGAACGACATTCGCTCTGTATTAAAGAAAACCCAGATGCCTCCCAATTTATTGCGGATTGAGGTGACTGAAAGTCTGGTGATGGAAAATCCGGAATTTTCCTCGGAAGTGCTACGCAGAATTCATGCACTGGGTGTGGGTCTATCTCTGGATGATTTCGGCACCGGCTATTCCAGCCTTTCCTATCTGACCAAATTTCCGTTCGACACCATCAAAATTGATAAATCATTTGTTCAATCCAGAGACTTGCCTGAACGTCTTGTGGTGATGCGCGCCATCATTGCTATGGCACACGGGCTGAACCAGAAAATCATTGCCGAGGGCACCGAGCTTGAATCCGATGTGAGCGAGTTGGCACAAATGGGCTGCGAGTATGCACAAGGGTATTTATTTGGCGAACCAATGAATATCGCAGATGTGAAAAAAATGCTCACTGAAGAAATTAAACCCGGAACAAAGCATTAGGGTCGCCACACGGGCCAATCGATCTTAGGCGTGACCTGAATCGTTGGACATGAGTAGTGGGTCTACACCCAAAATATTGTAGACGCGCCGATATTTTGTTTCCTGATGGCTGTCATACAAAATACCATAATCAACATCACAAGTGAGCCAACCATTGGCAGCAATCTCTTCTTCCAATTGCCCCGCACCCCAGCCGGAATAGCCCAACATCAACACACTTTCATCCGGTCCTTTGCCCGTTGCTATGGCCCTTAATATTTCGAGCGTCGCGGTGAGGCAGACATTGTCACTAATCTCGAGCGTGGATTCACTTTTATAATCGGGCGTATGCAACACAAACCCCCTGCCCGGTTCGACCGGCCCACCCATATTTAGCTTGCGTCCGGCAAATTCAGACGAAGCATCATCTTTTTCGTCCTTCGTGATAATTTCCAATCTGGCAAAAAAGTCTTGGACATTTGGGGAGGGCATTGTCTGGTTGATAATGAAGCCCATTGCGCCTTCTTCCGAGTGGACACAAATATAAATCACGCTTTTTTCAAAACGCTGATCTCCCATTCCTGGCATTGCAATTAAAAATTGTCCCGCAAGGGAGTGCGCCTCGTCCATATCTTCCCTTTAGTGGCCTGTGGGTAGGTTTGTTCAGGATAAGCAAATTACGCCTGATTGTAACCCAAATTATTTGCATATATCACCATAGGCAATTCAGGTGCTTAAAACAGGTAAATGACGCTTGTATGAAGCTCACCGATAAATGATCAGCGGTGATGGATGGGCAAGTCGCGTATTAGGAAACATGTGTGTATGGTATTGCGATGACACAATATACAATCAGACAATCTATGCAGTTCATTCCTTCCAGGTATTTTTTCAGTTCATTGCTTGGCGCCATGCTTGTAATTTGCATTATTGCCACTCAACAATTGGCAGGATCAGCAGAGGCGGCAAGCACTGATTGGCAGGATATTGGCGGCGGCAAGGCAAGAATGATTGCTATACTCGCACCCGATAGCGGCAAAGTATCCGGCGTGGTTGAGATTAAACTGAATGCCGGCTGGAAAACCTATTGGCGTTCGCCGGGAGATTCAGGAATTCCGCCTCAAATGAGTTTCGACGGCTCAAAAGGTTACGTACAAGGTGAGGTTTTTCTACCGGCCCCGCAAAAAATAAAAATCGATGAATCTGTTGTGGTTGGCTATAAATCTGACGTAGGCTTTGTGTTTGAGGGCCAAATGCCGTCTTTTGACCCTGCCAACACAATCGAACTTGAGATGTTTCTAGGCGTATGTGAACAAATTTGCATTCCTGCTCAGGCCAGTTTTAAAATTCCTCTTTCCGCGCTAAACCATTCAGACCCAGTTAGCGCCAGTTTAATTGCGATGGCCCGCCAGAGCTTGCCAAGAAAACCAAGTGCAGAAAGCGGCATTCAGCGGGTGGTTTTCAGCCTCCGGAATTTACAAATTTTTGCAAACATTCCTTCCTCCGACACACCTCCCAACCTATTTGTCGAGGGCCCGGCCGAATGGCGGCTCGCGCCTGCATCTTTAGTTCGCAGAAAGGGCGGGATCGCAGAATTCAGCCTGGATTTATCGCAAGTCCCCGCGAAGGCCAATATTACTTCCGAAGCATTGCGCTTCACGCTGGTAGGTGAAAACCATAGTGTCGAGCAATGGAAAAAACCTGACTGATTCCTTCAAATTTATTTGATTATATCAATCAATATTTGATAGATTTAGTCGCAAAGTCGATTGGTAAACCCCACTTCATGGGCTAGACATTGCAGATCAGAATTTAAATTTTTCAATTTACAGGTGATATTATGACACAAACTATTGGCATTTCAGTTGGCGACAAGCTTCCAAGGATCGACTTTGATATCATGGGTGCTGAAGGACCGACTAAACTACCTTTCGGCGAATTGTTTGACGGCAAAAAAGTTGTTCTGTTTGCTTTGCCGGGTGCCTATACCCGCACCTGCACAGCAACCCACGTTCCTGGCTATCTGGATAACCTGGAAACACTGAAAGCAAAAGGCGTGGACGAAGTCGCGGTACTTTCAGTCAATGATGTGTGGGTAATGGATGCCTGGTCAAAAGTTACTGGTGGCGCTGGAAAAATACATTTTCTGGCTGATGGTGCGTTGGAATTCACCAAAGCAATTGGCGCTGATATTGATTTGTCGGCCGTTGGATTTGGTGTTCGTTCCAAACGTCTATCGATGATTGTTGAAGATGGCGTTGTTACATCATTGAACATTGAAGATAGCCCAGGTCAGGCAGTTACTTCAGGTGCTGCTACAATTTTGGATCAGCTATAAAATATTCTTATAGGGTTCCATACCTTGGCGGGCGAGTTCGTCCGCCTTTTCATTTTCTGGATGGCCATTGTGGCCTTTGATCCAGTGCCATTCAACGTCATGAGGGCCTAGCTCTTCTTCCAACTGTTTCCAAAGCTCGATATTTTTCACAGGCTTTTTATTGGCTGTACGCCAGCCGTTTTTCTTCCAGTTTTTTATCCAGCCTGTAATGCCACCGCGCACATATTGTGAATCCGTATACAAATCCACAGGGCAATCGCGGTTTAAGGCCCGCAAGGCCTCAATTGCAGCCTGCAATTCCATTTTGTTATTGGTGGTTTCTTCTGCGCCACCGCAAAGCTCTTTTTCATGATCGCCAAACCGCATCAAAACACCCCAGCCCCCTGGGCCAGGATTGCCTGAGCATGCGCCATCTGTCCAAATTTTAATACGTTCGCTCATTAAAAATCAGTCTCCTTTAGACCGTAAGATTGGGCCTCATCAATTCCCTGATGAAAGCGCAATTTATCAATATATTCATCAGGCCGCTTGGGCACTACCAGAGCGCCAGGCGGCACATTTAGCCAATCATACAGCCGGGTAAGCAAAAACCGCAGTGCGGAGCCACGACACAATATTGGTAGCGCATCAAATTCGGCGTTGGATAACACGCGTTTGGAAATGTAGCCCTGCATCAAGGCTTTGGATTTCTCAACCTGAAATGAGTTTTTCCGATCAAAACACCACGCATTGATGCAAATGGCCAAATCATAGGCCAACAGGTCATTGCAGGCGAAATAAAAATCAATGAAACCGGAAAGCTGATTTTTCAAGAAAAACACATTATCCGGAAAGAGATCCGCGTGAATGACACCTGATGTCAGGGTATCTGGCCAGTTCTTTTCCAGGAAATTCAGTTCGTTGGAAATAAGCTCATTCAAGCCCGGTTGCACCTCGTCTATCCGATCACCGCAACTTTCGAATAGTGGCCGCCAATTTTCGAGCGTCAAAGCATTCTTGCGATGGATGGTGAAATCCTGGGCGAGGCCGTGCATATCTGCCAATGTGGAACCAACAAGCGAACAATGCTTTACGGTTGGCTCACTCACAGATAACCCGTCCAGAAAACTAATGATGGCTGATGGTCGGCCCGCAAGCGTTCCCAAAGTCTCGCCAGATTTCATGGCAATTGGTCTGGGGCAGGAAAAACCCTGATCTGCCAAATGTTCCTTCAAGCCAAGGAAGAACGGCAAGTCTTCTTGCTCCACCCGTTTTTCATAGAGGGTAAGAATATAGGGCCCATTATCAGTGGTGATCAGATAATTGGAATTCTCTACACCCTCGGCAATGCCCTTGATGGAGTGTAATTCTCCAATATCGTATTGCCGTAGATAATCTGTCAGCTCAATATCATTAATTTCTGTATAAACCGCCACCGCTAATTCCCGTTTACAAAGGCCATGTCAGCTGCACTAAGTGCCACATCGCGCACGTCACGGACCAACGGAAATTCCTCAGTCTCTATCACCGTATTTACAAGGTCCAAATTCATGTTGAAGCGCTCGCGAAAGCATTCAATGATTTCTGTTACCAAAATTTCAGGAGCCGATGCGCCGGAGGACAAGCCTATTATTTCTGCGTGTTCCAATTCATCCCAGGGAATTTCTGAAACGTTTTGCACCAACACGGCGCGAGCAGCTCCAGCTTTAATGGCGACTTCTACTAGACGTTTGGAATTTGAAGAATTTGGCGCGCCAACAATTAGGAAATGATCTGCATTTTTTGCTGCCAGCTTCACCACTTCCTGTCGGTTGGTGGTGGCGTAACAAATGGATTCTGATGCGGGTGCCTGCATTGCTGGAAAGCGTTCCCCAAGGCAATCGAGAACATCCGCCATATCATCCAGAGATAAAGTCGTCTGAGTCACGTAGCCAAGCTGTTCAGGGTCTTTTGGAACAAGGCGTTGTGCGTCTTCGAGCGTATCAACCAGTGTCACCGCCTCCGGGGGCATTTGTCCCATTGTACCAATGACTTCAGGATGCCCCTTATGACCCACTAACAATACGTGGCGGCCCTTTCTCATATGGCGCAAGGCTTGTTTGTGGACCTTGGAAACCAATGGGCAAGTTGCATCGAGATAGAATAAACTCTGCGCCTTGGCATTTTCAGGAACTGATTTTGGTACACCATGGGCAGAAAAAATAACTGGCTGATCGGTCGGTGGAATTTCGTCCAGTTCCTTCACAAAAACTGCACCCAAATTTTCAAGACCTTCTACCACGTAGCGGTTATGAACAATCTCGTGGCGTACATATACGGGGGCACCATATTTTTTCAAAGCGGCAATAACGATTTGAATGGCGCGGTCCACGCCTGCGCAGAAGCCTCGCGGGCCACACAGGCGCAAGGTTATATCTTTCTTCTTCACGGCTTGATTATCCGGTGCGTTCACTCAGGTCTCTCCATTGAAGTGGTGATCGCGAATAGACGGTGAGTTGTTCCCACTGTCAAGCATCGGATTGCAACTTGCGTCTTCGATTGGTCCAAAAATATACACCACTCACAAGAACAAGAGCAACTGCCAGGCCATACCAGGTGATGGCATATTGAAGATGGCTATTTGGGAAAGAAATTCTGGTGGTTCCCCCCTGTGGATAGCCACCGGGAATAGAGCTTTTTCCAGCATCTACAAAAAATGGATAGACTTCATCGAGGCTCAAGCCTATCTTTGCAGCCATTGCTGCGTGGTCTTTCCAGAAAAATATATTTGCCGCAATATCATTTTCCGGCATGAAAGAATTTGGCTTTCCGTCTTGCGGTATACGGCCCAACCCTTCAATTGTTTGAGTGCCTGTCAATTGCCCCTGCATGCGGGTTTTAGCTTGCTTGAAGCGATCTGGGATGAAACCCCGATTGACCATCACTATTTTGCCCTCGTCAGTTTTCAGAGGGGTGAAGACATTCCAACCAACCACACCGTCGTTGGTGTTGTAGTAAAACACTTCTTTTGAATGATCATAAGTGCCGGTTAGAACAACGGATCTATAATCGATATTCTCGCCACTTTGCGACAGGTCCGCCATTGCATTGATGGAGATTGGCGCGGCAGACATGCGTTCTTCAATTTGCGCGAGGAGGTTTTCTTTCCAGTGCAACCTTTGCACCTGCCAATTTCCCAGCGCGCAAAGGGCCACAAAAACACCAATGCTCAATAGGGCCATGACCCATTTTAGCAATTTGCGTATTGGCGTAGTTGGTACTGGTTGGTCCATCTTTTTTAGTCTTCTCCTGCGTCATCAGCCAGTATCCCCTGGCTGGCATTGGTTTGGTATTGCAAGGCTATCATGAAGCCTTTGCTAATTCGCAATACCCATAAGCATGACACGATAATGGCTGGGCCCCATATTATAAAATGCAGCCATACGGGTGGGTGGAATGCGTTTTCAAATGCCATCACCAGCGCAAGGATTACAAAGCCCATTATCATGATGACAAACACCGCCGGACCGTCGCCGGAATCTATGAAGGTGTAATCTAATTTGCAATTCATGCATTCTTTGGCAGGTTTCAATAATCCGTCAAATAGACGCCCCTGCCCGCATCTGGGACAAGTGCCTTTCAGCCCTGCTGAGACTGGAGAAATCGGCGGATAAAGCGCCTTATCGCTGGAATTGACCATTGTTACAAATCCTGAATGCTCAAAAGAAAAGGCGGCCAATGTAATCAGCCGCCTTTGAAAACATCAATTCTTCATTGTCTATCAGTGAGCTATTGCTGCACCCCATGATGCCCAAATATATATGGAGAAGAATAAAAACAACCATACCACATCAACGAAATGCCAGTACCAGGCTGCAGCTTCGAAACCAAAATGCTGTTCGGGTGTAAAATGTCCGGCCATTGCGCGGAACAAACATACCAACAGGAAGATGGTTCCAATTATAACGTGGAAACCGTGAAAGCCTGTCGCCATGAAGAATGTGGCACCATAAATGGATTCTTTGAAGTCAAACGGCGCATAAGCATATTCATATGCCTGAACCCCGGAAAACAGAATGCCCAATGCAACGGTTACCCACAACATGCCTTTCAGCACACCGCGCTGATTATGGATCACCGCGTGGTGAGCCCATGTGACTGTCGTGCCGGAAAGCAGCAAAATAATAGTGTTGAACAATGGCAAGTGCATTGGATCCAACACTTCAATGCCTGCAGGAGGCCATTGCCCCCCCGTATATTCTACTCTGGCAAATTGTATAGCTTCATCCGCAAACAGGCTTGCATCAAAAAACGCCCAAAACCAGGCTACAAAGAACATAACTTCCGAAGCAATGAATAATATCATTCCGTAGCGCAAATGCATCTGTACCACAGGAGTGTGGTGGCCCGCATTGGCTTCCAGAATGGTGTCTCTCCACCAAGCAAACATGGTGTAAAGCACAAGTGCTACGCCGATGTAGAACAACCATGGATTGGCCAAATCGACCCCACCCATCATGAATACGTCATCGTTCAGATAACGCATTCCGGAAATCGCTCCAAATGCCATTGTGAAGCCACCAATGGCTCCGATCAATGGCCATGGGCTTGGATCCACAATGTGGTAGTCGTGATCGACGTGATGACCATCAGCCATGATTTTTCTCCTGTATTGTCTTTTGCGTTCCCAATTCTAGAGGAACACAAATTTGATTATAATTTGTTTTCGGCCCCGTCAACAATCTGCTCGACGCTAGACACCTGTTTGGGTGTCTCCTGTCCAGGCGTATCGGATTGCGTTTGGAAAAAAGTGTATGAAAGTGTGATTGATTCAATCGATTTCAAAATTGCTTCCTGATCCATATCTGGGTCAATGAAGAACACAACTGGCATATCAAGCTTGCCGTGTGGTTCAATTCTGGTGTCGGTGAAACAGAAGCATTCAATCTTGTTAAAATAAGCACCCATTGCCTGCGGCGTCACATTGAAGGTCGCCGTTCCGGTCAAAGTCTTATCCGTAAGATTTTCGGCCATATATGAAATTTTGGTTAGCTCACCGAGCTTCACCTTGACCCGACGCTGAACCGGTTTGAAATTCCAGTCGAGACCGGAAGTCATGTTGGCATCAAAAATTACCGTGATTTCACGGTCTAGGATTTCAATGCCTTCCATGTCATCGGCACGCTGGGTGGTGCCGCCAAAGCCGGTAACCTGGCAGAATATCTTATAGAGAGGCACCGCCGCATAGGCCATTCCGCCCATACCAAACACAAGCCCAAGACAAATAGCCCCAACGCGCAAATTACTTGCGCTGGCCTTTTGCTTTTGTGCCTGTTCGTCGTTCAAGTGCTTCTCTTCCAATTTACATAGCCCGTTCAAGAATTGCCGGGCCGAATTTTATAACAGTTGCCACATAAAACAAAACCACCAGCCCGCCGAGCACCAAACCAATAGCAATGTTGCGTGCGCGTTGGGATTTCTTTTGGGCATCGGTCAGAACGATGCCTTCTTCATGCATAATTTCGTTTTTCATATCTTCTCCACTCATAATGCCACCACTCTTGCAATGATTGCTTCAACCAGCAGGGCTGAGAATACAAGGAACAAATACAGGATTGAAAAGCCGAACATCTTTTTCGCAGGAACGTTTGTTTCGCTGTTAGACGGCATCATCCATACATCATAAGAATATTTAATGAAGACCGCGCCAAGCAAACCGGCGACAACGCCGTAACCTATGCTGGCAAAACCAATGGCCCATGGCACGACACCGGCAATGGCAGTTAATATAGCATAGCCCAGTATCAAATTTTTGGTGACGCGTTCGCCTTTGATGTTTGGCATCATCGGGATGCCGGCTGCGCCATAATCACCTTTTTTATACAGAGCGAGCGCCCAAAAATGGGGCGGAGTCCATAAAAAGATGATGGCAAACAGTGCTATGCTTTCGATTGAGATATTGCCGGTCACGGCAGCCCAACCAATCATTGGCGGGAAGGCACCAGCTGCGCCGCCGATAACAATGTTTTGCGGTGTCGAACGCTTCAGCCACATGGTGTAGAATATGGCGTAATAAAGGATTGTGAAGGCCAAAAAAGCAGCAGAGAACCAGTTTACCAGAATCCCCATTACCATTACGGACATGAAGGAAAGGGTGATTCCGAAGCCAAGCGCCTCGTTGCGGGTAATGCGTCCAGCTGGAATGGGACGGCGGGAGGTGCGCGACATGATTTTATCAATATCGGCATCATACCACATATTGAGCGCACCAGATGCGCCTGCGCCAACGGTAATGCAGAGGATCGCGACAAAGCCGATGAAAGGATTGATATCGCCGGGCGATACAACCAGTCCTACCAGTGCCGTAAACACCACCAGTGACATTACTCGTGGTTTCAACAGGGCAAAATAATCCGATGGCGTTGCATTTGAAATGCGAACGCCATGGGCGGCTATAGCTTCATTTTCCAGCGTGGCCATTACGATAATGCCTGTCTAAACAATTACTCTAAATTTCGAACTTTAAAATGAAACGCCGGAAGTTCCGGCGTTTCATCGATTTCAACTTACTTGATTTTCGGCAAGATTTCCCACTGGTGTGTTGGTGGCGGGGATGACAATTGCCACTCCAGCGTATTGGCACCTTCGCCCCATGGGTTGTTGCCAGCAGCACGCTTTCCGATGAATGCTTCAATCATGCAAACCAGGAAGATTATCACGCCAAAGGCTGAAATATAAGAGCCCCATGAGGACACTGCATTCCAGCCAGCAAAGGCATCAGGATAATCAACATAACGACGAGGCATACCGGCAAGACCGAGGAAATGCTGAGGGAAGAACAACAAGTTCACACCGACAAAGGTGATATAGAAGTGAGACTTGGCAAGGAATGAATTATACATATAGCCAGTCATTTTCGGGAACCAGTAATACCAAGCTGCAAAAATCGCAAACACAGCACCAAGAGACAACACGTAATGGAAATGCGCTACCACATAATACGTATCGTGGAAGGCGCGATCAAGACCGGCATTGGCCAGCTGAACGCCAGTCACACCACCCACAGTGAACAGGAAGATAAAACCGATTGCCCAAAGCATTGGTGTGCGGAACGTAATTGACCCTCCCCACATTGTAGCGATCCATGAGAAGATTTTAACACCGGTTGGCACCGCAATCACCATTGTGGCGAATACGAAATAACGCTGGGTATCAAGCGACAGACCAACTGTATACATATGGTGCGCCCAAACGATGAAGCCAACTGCACCAATCGCAATCATTGCCAAAGCCATTCCCATATAACCAAAGATTGGCTTGCGTGAGAATGTTGAAACGATGTGGCTGATAATACCAAAGCCCGGCAAGATCAGGATGTACACTTCAGGGTGCCCGAAGAACCAGAACAAATGCTGGAACAAAATTGGATCCCCACCACCTGCCGGATCAAAGAACGCCGTACCGAAGTTACGATCTGTCAGCAACATGGTGATGCCACCGGCAAGCACTGGCAAAGACAGTACCAGCAGGAACGCAGTGATCAGAATAGACCATGCAAATAGTGGCATTTTGAACATCGTCATGCCCGGAGCACGCATGTTGAAAATTGTTGTAATAAAGTTGATTGCACCCAAAATCGAAGATGCACCGGCCAGATGGAGTGCCAGAATTGCAAAATCCATGGCGGGCCCCGGCTGCCCAGAGGTAGAAAGCGGCGGATAAATCGTCCAGCCACCACCAACACCATTTGCACCTGCTGGACCCTCCACGAACATGGAAAGAATGAGCAGCAACAAGGCAGGTGGCAGAAGCCAGAATGATATGTTGTTCATGCGTGGGAAAGCCATATCCGGCGCACCGATCATGATCGGTACAAACCAGTTAGCAAAACCACCAATCAGTGCGGGCATAACCATGAAAAAGATCATGATCAGACCATGCGCGGTGACGAATACGTTAAACGTATGCGGATTGACAAAATACTGCATACCCGGCTCATGCAATTCCATCCGCATCATAACGGACAACGCGCCGCCGACAATGCCTGAAATGATCGCAAATATCAGATAGAGGGTACCAATATCCTTGTGGTTGGTGGAAAGAAACCAACGCGTGAAAAATGATGTCTTATATTCACCACCATGTGCAGCACTTGCCATGACTGTATTCTCCTTAAAACTTATTAGCCGGATTCATTATCAGTATCAATTACCGGCAACTTTAACTGGTTTGTCGCTATCGATGGCTGCCATCAACGCATTGTTGGCAGCTTCAACATCATCAGTAGCTGCTATTTTCCAGGCATCAAATTTTTCGCGGGAAACAACCCGGATTGCAATCGGCATGAAAGCATGGTCCTTACCGCAAAGCTCGGAACACTGACCATAAAACAAACCTTCCCGGTTCGCCTTGAACCAGGTCTCGTTCATACGACCCGGCACGCCATCAACCTTGATACCAAAGGAAGGCATGGCGAATGAATGAATAACATCCGCACCCGTTACCAAAACGCGAACCATCTCATTTACTGGCACGACGATTTCATTATCCACAGCCAACAGCCGAGGATAAATGACCTTATCGATTTTACCAGCTTCAGCGCGATCTTCTTCCTGCAACATCACTGTGTCGAAAGAAATTTCGCTGCCGTCCATATATTCAAAGCCCCAATACCACTGATATCCAGTGGCCTTGATGGTCATTGCCGGCTCTTCCTGCGGTGCCAGTTGGCGATTCAACAGGTCAAAGGACGGGAATGCGATCATTACCAAGACAACGATTGGTCCAATGGTCCAAACAGCTTCAATGGTCGAATTATGACTCGTTTTTGAAGGATTGGGGTTATTTTTGCGGCTGAACCGCACCATAACGTAAAGTAGCAGGAGCGTCACAAAAAGAGTAATCGGCACGATGAAATAGAATGTATATGCATCGAACCAGTCGATGCGCTCCATCATGTCACTTGCAGATGCCTGATGCCACATCTGCCAGGGCACAGGCTGGTCTGCCAGTGCAGAAACACTTTGCACCATCCATGCCATAATCAACGAAACACTTGCCGTGATAACTTTCATCACGTTTTCTCCTGTCAATGCCAGCCGCTTAGCTAAACCGGCAGTCAATTCAAATTAAACGAAACTCGTAACTTCACTTGACCAAAGTCAAGAATTACAATTCCCGCATGTAAGATCACAAAGGCGCCACAATCGCAATGTGTGTCTATCATACAATTGTGCGGCATTTTTACACCAAAGGCGTTCAATTGCCACGTCCAGCGTGTGCAATAATCATCATAGGCCAAAGAATCAACAAATTTTCCAGTAATTGCTGACTTCTCAGCCATAAAAGTTGCGCGGAATTATGAGTTGCTGTCATAAAGCACTGTGTACCGTCACATTATTGATTCGGAAAATTATATGTTACTAACCAGATATACCCTTGCTGCTACACTCTTTTTGCTCGTTTCACTGACGGGAATTTCCCAAAGTGAAAAGGCTTATGCACAAGGTGTGGTTAAGTCCAATCATGGCGCATGGGCAATGGTTTGCGATACTCCGCCCGGAGCATCTTCCGAACAATGTGCATTAATGCAGAATGTTGTCGCCGAAGATCGCAGTGAAGTCGGGCTTTCAGTGGTTGTGCTTCGCACCGCCGATGGAAAAGCCGAGATCATGCGGGTTCTGGCTCCCCTTGGCGTGCTTTTACCCAATGGTTTGGGATTGAATGTGGATGGCAAGGATATCGGCCGGGCATATTTTGTGCGCTGCTTTCAAGATGGATGTTATGCGGAAGTCATTTTGAAGGGTGAATTGCTGGAAACTCTGAGATCAGGGAAGAGCGCAACCTTTATCGTCTTTCAGACCCCTGAAGAAGGCATCGGAATACCGGTGGACCTGAACGGGTTTTCCGAAGGCTACGACAGCATCCCTAAAGTACAATAACCCACGGACAGGTAGGACATTATGGACTCATTGCTTGACAAATTTGACGTGGACAAAGCTCGCGTGGAGCGCATCGTATCCGATGCCCTGGGCAAATGCGAAGATGGGGAACTCTATCTGGAATATAGCCAGAGCGAATCTCTTATGTTTGATAATGGCCGTCTGAAATCTGGCACTTATCATACTGATCAGGGTTTTGGCCTTCGAGCAGTTGTCGGTGAGACAGCTGCCTTTGCCCATTCGGGTGATCTATCAGAAGCAGGATTGAAACGGGCAGCTGATGCAGTCAGTGCAGTCCAGAGCGGATATGGCGGCTCATACGCTGCGGCCCCGCGTGGAACCAATCGTGCACTCTATAGTGATGAAAACCCACTTGGTTCGCCAAGCTTTGAAGAGAAAGTAAAATTTCTTGAAACGATAGATGCCTATGCCCGTGCGAAAGACCCGCGGGTACGGCAGGTAACGGCGTCTATTTCAGGCAATTGGCAATTGGTCGAGATTTTACGGGCTGACGGACATTTGGTTCAAGATATCCGTCCGCTTGTTCGGGTGAATGTAAATGTGGTGGTTGGCGAAGGTGACCGGCAGGAATCTGGTTCATATGGTGAAGGTGGCCGTCGTGGATTTAGTGAATTTATGGCCGTTGATCGCTGGCAATTTGCTGTAGACGAGGCTTTACGTCAGGCATTGGTCAATCTTGGTGCAAAACCAGCACCTGCTGGAACCTTTGATGTAGTGATGGGACCGGGCTGGCCCGGTGTCATGTTGCATGAAGCTGTTGGCCATGGGCTTGAAGGTGACTTTAATCGCAAGAAAACCTCCGCATTTTCTGGCCTTATGGGTGAACAGGTCGCCGCCAAAGGTGTGACAGTCGTAGATGATGGCACCATTGACGAGCGACGCGGGTCACTCAGCATTGATGATGAGGGAACACCTACAGAAAACACCGTTCTGATTGAAGATGGTATTCTGGTTGGGTATATGCAGGACCGGCAAAATGCCCGATTGATGGGAATGGAACCGACCGGGAATGGTCGCCGTGAATCCTATGCCCATTTGCCAATGCCGCGCATGACCAACACTTATATGCATTCTGGCAATCACGATCCGCAGGAAATCATAGAATCAGTGAACGATGGAATTTACGCGGTTTCCTTTGGCGGTGGCCAGGTAGATATTACCTCCGGCAAATTCGTATTTAATTGTACCGAGGCCTATGAAATCAAAGATGGCAAAATCGGTCAGGCTTTGCGCGGTGCCAATCTCATTGGCAATGGCCCTGAAGCCATGAAACGCATTACCATGATTGGCAACGATATGCAGCTCGACAAGGGCGTTGGCATGTGCGGAAAAGCAGGCCAAACCGTGCCCGTTGGCGTTGGTCAGCCAAGCATTCGGATGAATGAGATGACGATTGGTGGCACCGGAGTTTAACTCCTCCTCGCCACCTTTTATC
Source organism: Rhizobiaceae bacterium (assembly GCA_016763155.1). Classification (GTDB taxonomy): domain Bacteria; phylum Pseudomonadota; class Alphaproteobacteria; order Rhizobiales; family Rhizobiaceae. The sequence goes on along the minus strand of JAESUH010000188.1, from coordinate 1,380 downwards.
AAAACAATATTATTTGCGATTAATACGATATTTTTGGAAACCAGTCCGTACCGCGCCCTTCAGGTGTCATGTCGAAGACGTTCCACATTGGCCAAATCTGATCCACATGTCGCGGATGGGTGGGGCGATCCACATAAAGCAGTTCAGCGCCCCAGAAATGGTGAATCCCATCTGCGCGTTTAACAAATATATTCGCAGCGGGGATTTGGTTTCCTGATGCCCCAACCGCGAAATAATCATCATTATAATCGTTGTTAAACGAAGACAGCAATTTAACATCGCCCCAGTTACGTGACCTTGCCAAAGCATCAAACTGATTAATCGGCGCTTTGGCTACAATCGCGAAATTGAGCCGATCACGCAGATGCTGTGTAATTCCGCTAAGCCCGTCAATGATGGATGTGCAGGCCGGGCAGACGTTTTGCGTGTCGGGCGCCAGCATGAAGCTATATAGAAAGAGTGTATCTTTCCCGGTCGCAAAGAGATCTGACAAATGAACTTTAGTCTCCTGGCCTGCTCCATCGAGAGTGTCAAACGCGTAATCCTCAGGAATGAGACCGCCATCGGGCAGAGACCTGCGCATTTCTGCAACTTTTTGGACTCTGGCATCCAACTCAAGTTCTGCTTGCAATAATTGGTTGCGCGCCGCGCGATAATCGGCGGTTTCGCCCGGATAGGTTTTATCATGCAAATTTTTAGTCATAATTGCTCCTGTGGGTAAATCAGATTTTTATTTAACCTATTTGTTAAATAAAAGAAAGCAATTTATGTAAACGGATGAAACCGGCTATGGATAAAGCCTTGAAATATTCCAATTATCACCCAGCGCATCCCGGTCGAACCTTTTGCGATCATGGAGGCGGAATTTCCCATCGTTCCAGAATTCTATCGATAGTGGTTTGAGGCGAAATCCGGACCAGTAATCCGGCCGTGGAATTTCGCTGACGCCAAACTTTGCAGTATGGATGGCCACTTCTTTTTCCAGAGCAAAACGGCTTTCTAACGGACGCGATTGTTTAGACGCCCACGCGCCAATGCGTGAACCGCGATCACGGGACTGAAAATATTCTTCAGCTTCAGCATCCGATATCACCTCAATTTCACCTCTGAAACGCACAGATTTGCGCACAGATTTCCAGTGAAAACATGCGGCAGCCTTAGGGTTGGAAAGTAGCTCTTCCCCCTTCTGGCTTTCAAAATTTGTAAAGAAAACAATGCCTCGCTCATCATAACGCCGCATTAGCACCATACGTACATTTGGCATGCCATTTTGGTCGACACTGGCAAGCGACATTGCAGTGGGGTCGTTGGGCTCAGAATTTTCGGCAAGTTCCAGCCATTGGGTGAACAGATACATTGGATTTTCTTGATTCTGGTCAT
>JAESUH010000187.1 GCA_016763155.1 Rhizobiaceae bacterium | reverse complement strand
CTTATTCCAGGCTCGTTACTTGGCGCAGCACTGTTGGGATTAATCGGTGTATTGCTTTGGCAATTAGCCGGTTTTTCCACTTCCAGCGCGACCCTTTTTAATAGCCTTCTAGCTCGCGACTGGTCGGTTGTGGGCTTCACCCTGTTTCAGGCAAGTCTCTCGACAATCTTGTCATTAGTGGTCGGGTTGATACTGGCCTGGAGCCTGCATCATCAGGGAGATTTCCCGGGGCGGCGCATACTGATTGCGCTTCTATCATCGGCACTGGTCATTCCAACTTTGGTGCTGGTATTAGGACTGGTCACCGTGTTCGGCAGAAATGGCTGGCTCAATCAAACTAGCGGCGCATTGTTTGATCACAGTTTCGGCAGCTTCTTATATGGCCTGACAGGCATATTGATTGCCCATGTCTATTTCAACGGCTCATTTGCAGCACGAAGCCTGCTCAACCGGTTTGCGACCATTCCTGAGGAAAAACGCAAGCTCTGTCGCAGCCTTGGGCTGACACCATGGCAACGGTTTTATCTGATCGAATGGCCAGCCATCCGCACAACCATACCCGGACTGGCCGTTACAATATTTCTGCTTTGCTTCACTTCCTTTGCAGTTGTGTTGATTTTAGGTGGCTCGCCCCGCTACAACACGCTTGAAGTGACAATATATGAAGCTTTGAAGCTTGATTTTGATATTCCACGGGCCTTGGATCTGGCCGTGCTTCAACTCATCATCTGCGCAGTTTTGGTGATGCTCGCATCGGGGTTTCGCTCCGGGTTACAAAATATTTCAGTTCAGACGAGCAATTTCCAATGGCCGGAACCCCGCCTTGTCGGAACAATCCAAAAAAGCCTGATCCTTATTCTTGGTCTGTTATTCCTGCTGCCATTGGGTGCAATTTTTATGGATGGCCTAAAGGCGGATTATGGCAAAATTTTAAATGAACCAGCCTTTAGAAAAGCCTTCATAACCACCATTGCCATTGCAACGGCATCCAGCTTGCTAACAATTGTCGTTGCATTGTTAATCGCGGCTACCAAACGCAATTTCACCCTCAATTCAAGATTGGGCGCCTCGATGTTATCAAAGATTGCTAACCGGGCGCTTTCATTTTCTGCAATGCTTTATCTGGCCGTGCCCTCATTGGTTTTAGGCCTTGGGTTTTTCCTTTTAGCGCGCCAAATGCCGGGCTCTTTAAATTTGTGGGCTGTGTTTGCATTGATCAGCGCAAATCTATTTATGGCCTTACCATTCGCATTGCCCATTCTGGCACCCGCAATGGAAAAGACGGCGCTGCGTTATGATAAATTGTCCTTTTCTCTTGGGCTCTCACCCTTACAGCGTTGGCGCTATGCGGAGTGGCCTTTATTGCGCGGTGATATCGGTTATATCTGCGCGCTCTCTTTTTGCATGTCGATGGGAGATTTGGGCGTGATCGCACTATTTGGCAGTCAGGATTTTGCTACGCTGCCTTGGTATTTATATCAAATGATGGGCTCCTACCGCACCCATGATGCTGCCGGGGTTGCGTTGATTATGCTTGTCCTGACCTTGGTCGTTTTCCTCGCCGTTCCCAGATTATTCGCAATTTCACGCAAGGCCAGCCATGTTGAAACTTGATCACCTCACATTTCACTATAAGGGCTCACCGGATAAATATGAGTTCAGCCTCAATGTGCAACCGGGCGAAATCATCGCAATTATGGGTGAGAGCGGTTCTGGCAAATCAACCTTGCTGGAATTGATCGCCGGTTTCTTGATTGCGGATGGAGGCGAATTGACGTGGCAAGGCAAAGACCTGACACCTCTCCCACCAGAACTTCGTCCGGTCACAACCCTATTCCAAAACCACAATTTATTTGAACACCTTTCTGCAAACCGCAACGTGGGGCTGGGCCTTAAAGGAAAGGTCGATCCTTCCATTGTGGGAGAAGCTTTGAAAAAAGTCGGCCTTACCGGGTTGGAAAATCAAATCGCCAACACAATGTCCGGCGGTCAACAACAGCGTGTGGCGTTGGCACGCGCATTGGTGCGTGATGCCCCTGTTTTACTGCTAGACGAACCCTTTAGCGGGCTGGATGACACCAATAAAGCCGCAATGTTGGCCCTGATTGAAAAACTGGCCAAGGAAGAACAGCGTTGTGTCCTCATGGTCACCCATGACCAAAGTGATTGCGATGCCATTGCCACGCGGCAATATCGAGTTATTGATCGCCAGCTAGTGACTACTCAACAGACCTAGGCGGCCTCAGCAAATTTAGCCAATTTGTTCATGATGACAGCAGAACCTTTGAGACGCTTATCAGCTGATTCCCAATCGCGTTGCAGGACGATTGCCTGATTGGGCCTGATCTTTGCCAAACTACCCTGCTCACCAATCCATTGCACAAGAGCTGCCGGATTAGAGAAATCATTGTTACGGAACGAGATCACCAATCCTTTTGGCCCTGCATCGAGTTTTTCGACATTGGCTTTCAGGCATAGCCCCTTGATGAAGACAATTTTGAGCAATTGATCTACTTCATTTGGCAATTTGCCAAAACGGTCGATCAATTCAGCTGCAAATGCTTCAATTTCCGGCATCTCGTGCAGATCAGCCAGACGACGATAGAGCCCGAGACGAAGTGTAAGGTCAGGCACATATGATTCTGGGATCAATACCGGAGTGCCGACAGAAATTTGAGGAGACCATTTATCACTTCCAGTGTAGTCCTCGCCCTCTTTAAGTTCGGCAACGGCCTCTTCCAGCATTTGCTGATAAAGGTCATAGCCCACTTCCTTGATTTGTCCGGATTGCTCTTCTCCGAGCAAATTGCCGGATCCGCGAATATCAAGATCGTGGCTCGCCAATTCAAACCCGGCACCAAGACTATCAAGCGATTGCAAAACCTTCAAACGACGTTCTGCTGTTTTGGTTAGAACCCGGTTCACCGGCAAAGTGAAAAGGGCATAAGCACGAGCCTTGGAACGCCCTACCCGGCCCCGCAATTGATAAAGCTGCGCCAGACCAAACATATCTGCCCGATGCACAATCAGAGTATTGGCGGTTGGAATATCCAACCCGGATTCCACAATGGTAGTGGATAACAAAACGTCATATTTACCATCGTAAAACGCGTTCATCACATCGTCGAGTTCGCCCGGCGGCATCTGGCCATGGGCTATGGCAACTTTTAACTCTGGAACGTGTTCGTCAAGAAACGCTTTTCGTTCAGCCAGATCATCGACCCTTGGGCAAACATAAAAACTCTGGCCGCCACGATAGCGCTCGCGAAGCAATGCTTCACGCACCACAAGACCATCAAAGGGAGAAATGAAGGTTCGAACAGCCATACGATCTACCGGAGCTGTGGTTATCAGCGATAGTTCACGAACCCCCGTCAGGGCCAGTTGCAGTGTACGCGGAATTGGCGTTGCAGAAAGGGTAAGCACATGCACGTCCGAACGAAGTTCTTTCAGCCGTTCCTTGTGCTTCACACCAAAGCGCTGCTCTTCATCAATCACCAAAAGGCCAAGTCGCTTGAATTTGATGGAATTGCTCAACAGTGCATGGGTGCCAATCACCACATCAACAGTGCCGTCTTCAACACCAGCTCGTGCTGCCGCAAGTTCCTTGCTGCCTACCAGACGCGAGGCATGGGCAATTTTCAGTGGCAACCCACGAAGGCGGTCGGAGAAGGTTTTATAATGCTGGCGGGCAAGAAGGGTTGTAGGCACGACAATGGCCACCTGACGCCCTGCCATGGCCGCAACAAAGGCCGCACGCAAGGCAACTTCGGTTTTACCAAAACCAACATCCCCGCAAACCAGCCTATCCATCGGTGTGCCGGAAGCCAGATCATCGAGCACGTCATCAATGGCGCTTTGTTGATCTTCCGTTTCATCATAGGGAAAGCGGGTGACAAACTCGTCGTAGACACCTTCTGTAGCAACAAACCGTTCGGCGGTTCTCAAGGCACGTTCAGCTGCAATCTTGATTAGCTGGTCTGCCATCTCAAGAATGTTTTTCTTCAGCTTGGCCTTGCGTGCCTGCCATGCGGCACCGCCCAGACGATCAAGCTGAACTTCGCTATCAGCATTGCCAAACCTGGATAGTAATTCAATGTTTTCAACTGGCAGAAACAATTTGTCTTCGCCTGCATAATGCAATTCCAGACAATCATGGGGCGCACCCATGGCTTCGATTGTTTTCAGCCCGATAAAGCGTGCAATGCCATGATCCACATGAACCACGATATCGCCCTCACCCAGACTTGCGGCCTCAGAAATGACGTCGCTGCCCTTTTTGCGTTTGGTGCGCCTCACCAATCGGTCGCCGAGAATATCCTGTTCTGCAATTACGCTTATTTCATCCGTGGAAAACCCGTGTTCCATCGGCATGGTCGCCAAGGCGGTTTTGCCCTTGCCCAAGGATTCGAGCGCGCCGAAACCTTCAATCTGAACAATATTACCCATGCCGTGCTCGGCCAAAACATTGGATAGCCGCTCACGTGATCCGGTGCTCCAGCAAGCAATCACTACCTTTTTGCCAAGGCCGCGCTCTTCGGCGGCAAAACTTGTCACCGCTTCAAATACATTAGCGCCCGTTGAACGTTCTACGGAGAAATTACGCGATTGTTTGCCACCAAGTGAGACCACTCTGGTCTGGCTGGTTTCAATGGTATTAAACGGAGAAAGAATGCTTGCAACAGCGTCATCCAGCCCCTGCTTGATTTCGTTTTCAGCAAGATAAAGGCTAGTCGGTTCAATTGGCTTATAGGGAGTTCCCCCATCCATTTTACCATCGATCACATCTAAGCGTGCCTGATAGTGATCTTTGATTTGATCAAGCCGCTCATGCACCGCCTCCATTACATTATGGCCGATGGCAATATGACATTGTTTGAAATAATCAAACAGGCTGTCCAACTCCTCGTAGAACAGAGGCATCCAATGCTCCATCCCTGCAAATCGCCGCCCCTCGCTGATTGCCACATATAATGCGTCATCACGGTTTGCCGCCCCGAACAGGGATAAATAATTGGTGCGGAAGCGACGAATTTCTTCTTCACCAAAGACAATTTCACTCATGGGAGCGATGGTTAGGTTTTTGAGCTGGCTTGTGGTGCGCTGACTGGCTGCATCGAAACTGCGAATGGATTCCAGCGTATCGCCGAAGAAATCCAGTCTGACAGGTTCTTCAGTTCCAGGCGCAAAGAAATCCAGAATACCGCCACGCACAGCAAATTCGCCACGATCACGAACCGCAGGAACCCGCTCAAATCCATTCCCGGCCAGCCATTCGACCAGCCTATCCATATTTACGCGGTTGCCCGGCGCCATATAGGTCACCTGATCGACCATCCGCTCGGCTGTTACATTGCGTTGTACCAGTGCATTAGCGGTAGTTAGGATCAGCAGTGGTTTTTCGACTTTTCCAAGCGCTGCAATCCGGCTAAGAGCATCCACCCGTTTGGCAACAATCTCGCCACTTGGGGAGACCCGGTCATAAGGCAGACAATCCCATGCGGGAACCTCAATCACCTCAAGCCAGGGCGCATAAAACCCCAGGGTTTCGGAAATTGAATTCAGTTGTAAATGATCATTGGCCACAAAGGCTAACGCCTTGCCACTCTCAGCCGCAAGGGCTGCAAGCCTTGCCAACGCCAGCCCTTCAAATCCTTCAGGCACGCCGGTTATCGTCGTTGGCAGGTCTTCTTCAAAGACTGAGGTTAATTGTTGAAATTCCAACATTTTGATTACTTCACACTTGCTGCCTGAAAAGCCAATATACGGTCAAACATTGCACCGGCCACATCATCTGGCGTTTTAACTTCGCCGGTAAACCAAGTTAGCAAATCCCGGTCGGGATGTTCGGCAATTGCCTCAAATGTATCAACTTCCGCTTCGCTTAAATCGCCCAAATTGGCGCTTGCAAACCCACCCAGCAGAATATCCATTTCTTTGATTCCACGATGATTGGCTCGATATAGCAGCTGCTTGCGTCTGGCATCCATTTGACAGTTTTCCAAATTAGTTTGTTGCTTCTTGAACACTATTTTCAAACCTCTGCAAACCCTAGTTTGCAGTTTGACCCTGTTTATGAGTTCATGGCCTAGACGCAGCGCACTCAATCTGGCAAAAAATTATCATGCGCCCAACCATTCTTGATCCGTTATTTGCTCCCGTATCCTCCCTTGCAGGCATTGGCCCCAAGTTGGAGAAGGCACTTAATCGTCTGTTTTTTGGCAATGAGAAAGCAGATGCCGCGCGATTAGTGGATTTGTTGTTTCATATTCCCCATTCAATCATTGATCGTCGTCAACAGCCAGCGATTGCAGATGCCATTGAGGGAGCAATTGTCACCATGAAAGTGTGGGTTGATAGCCACAGTCCGCCACCGCGTGGCAACCGCCGCGTTCCGTACCGGGTTCAGGTCCATGACGATAGTGCGACCATGACCCTGGTATTCTTTCACGCCCATCAGGCGTGGATTGAAAAAGCACTGCCAATTGGCGAGATGCGCTATGTGAGTGGCAAGATGGAGTGGTACAACGACAATCCGACCATGGCGCACCCGGACCATGTGGTGAGCGAAGCCGAATTTGCCGATATGCCTCTGGTCGAACCGATTTACGGCAACACCGCTGGGCTATCTGCCAAGATATTAATGCGATCAATCCATCGTACCGTTGGGATGTTACCCGAATTTGATGAATGGATAGATGCAAATTTGATGGTGCGTGAAGATTGGCCAAGCTTCAAACAGTCTCTGGAACTTGTGCATCACCCCAGCGACGGAGTGGATATAGCGCCACAAAGTCCGTCAAGACGACGTCTGGCGATGGATGAATTTTTGGCTGGTCAATTGGCACTCGCATTAATGCGAGCAAAAATGAAGAAACTACACGGTAAAGCGCGTACAGGCAGCGGAGAATTATCTGCCAAGCTGCGCACTCACCTGCCCTATACATTGACTGGCGCTCAGGAACGTTCACTCAAAGAAATCACCGGCGATCTGGCCAAGCCCGAACGCATGTTGCGCCTATTACAGGGAGATGTGGGTTCCGGCAAAACTGTGGTTGCGTTGCTGGCAATTCTGAACGCCATTGAAACCGGTGGCCAAGGGGCAATTATGGTGCCTACCGAAATTTTGGCACGCCAACATTATTCAACCCTTGCCCCCCTTTGTGCTGAGATCGGCATTTCTATTGAAGTGTTGAGTGGTAAGGACAAGGGAGTTTCACGCCGGGAAATCTATGGACGCCTTGCATCCGGCGAAACACGCATCATCATTGGCACCCATGCCCTGTTTCAGGATGCGGTAAAGTTCGATGATTTGCGAATTGCCATTATTGATGAGCAACACCGGTTTGGTGTGCATCAACGTTTGGCTCTGGGAGAAAAGGGCGAAGCTGTCGATATTTTGGTAATGACCGCTACGCCAATTCCTCGCACATTGGTTCTCACCTATTTTGGCGACATGGATGTCTCCCAGCTTGATGAGAAACCTCCGGGCAGACTTCCAATTCAAACCAATGCGCTTCCGCTGGAGCGATTGTCTGCTCTGATTGAGCGTATCGGCACCGCCGTAAAAACCGGACAGAAAGTCTATTGGATATGTCCGCTAGTGGAAGAAAGCGAAGAATTGCCACTTACCGCCGCACAAGATCGCTACGAAACTTTGGTGCAACAATTTGGCAGTGGCATTGGCCTCGTTCATGGGCGCATGAGTTCAGATGAAAAATCAGCGGCAATGCAGGATTTCAGTGATGGCACCACGAAAATTCTGGTGGCAACCACAGTGATTGAAGTGGGCGTAGATGTGCCCGATGCAACAATCATTGTGATTGAACACGCCGAACGCTTCGGTCTGGCCCAGATGCATCAGCTGCGCGGGCGGGTTGGACGTGGCGATAAAGCGTCCAGTTGTGTTTTGTTATATAAAGGCCCGCTTGGCGAAGTCGCCAAAGCACGGTTGAATATCATGCGCGAAACCGAAGACGGGTTTCGCATCGCAGAAGAAGATTTAAAATTACGCGGTGAAGGAGAAGTGCTGGGCACACGTCAATCAGGCATGCCCGGATTTAATTTGGCTGAAATAGAATTTCACGGTGACATTCTGGAAATGGCGAGAGATCAATCGCGGTTGATAGTCGAAACCAACCCAAATCTGGAAAAAGAACAGGGCGAAGCGCTGCGGCTTTTACTTTACCTATTTGGGCAGGATGATGCAATCAGGCTGCTGCGAGCGGGCTAAAGCACTTCCCGAATACTGACGGCCGGTTTTCGGATAAGGAGTGCGTAAAATGAAACGCTCTAGGTTTTTTTCTTGGCTTTTTCCGCCAGTTCATCCGGGGTCACCAGACCTGCAGAAATCACCAGTTTCGCCGCATCTTCAACGCTCATATCAAGAACTGTCAGGTCTTGCTTCGGCACGAATAATAAAAACCCCGAAGTAGGATTAGGAGTAGTTGGCAAAAACACGCTAACGGTTTCATACCCCAAGGCATTCATTTTCACCTCAACCTCGCCCTTAGTGTCTGTCGCGACGAAACATAGGGCGAAAAGCCCTTTGCGCGGATATTCGACAATAGCTGCTGTTTGAAATGATTTTGTAGTATCCGAGAGCACCGTCTCAAATATCTGTTTTAGGCCTGAATAGATCGTGCGCACCAGCGGCATACGGTTAAGCAACCGCTCGCCATAACCCAATATGGTTCTGCCGATAAAGTTTGCAGTTAGGAAGCCGATGATGATGATGAGAAAAACAGCAACAACCAAGCCAAAGCCAGGAACATCAAACGGCAAATATGTGCTCGGATTGTAAGCTGCAGGAATATAGGGTTCGACCCAGCCATCGACCCAGCCGATTAGCGTCCATGTCAAATAGATGGTGATTGCCACCGGTGCAGTAATGATCAGTCCCGTCAGGAAATAATTCCGAAGACGGCCAACCACACCAACTTTTACCTGTACGCTATTTGGCAAATTCTGACCCCATATTTGTTGTTCAGCAACACATATAAGGTGTTGGCGCAACATTAAAACCGTTTTGTGGCAATACTGACGAAAAGAATTGTATGGACGTCTAACATCCGCCCAATGCCACTACCGTTCCTTGAATAATATGTTTGCACTGCCCTTGTTAAAGCCCAGTTTTTCATAAAACGGCGTTAGCCTGTCGGGACAATACAGTTCAAAGCTGGTTACGTCCTTGAGAATATCCAGCGAGAAGATATGATTGATAATTGCAGAACCAATCTGGTTTCCACGAAACTCTTCACGAACGATCACATCAAAGATCATCGCCTTGAAGGTAAAATCGGTTAGAACGCGGGCAAATCCGATAAGTTTGTTATCCGAAGAGCAACAGCCGATAATCACATCGCTGCCTTCCAGCATTTGAACTACCTGCTGAAAGGAACGCTCTTTTGTCCACCACTCTTCTTTGTAGAATTCGAAAAGCTCCTGAAGGCGGGTCTGTTCAATTTCTTCAAGCCAGGTGAATTGCATCTAACAAGTCCGCGAAATCAGGCTATTCAACGGTGACAGATTTCGCCAGATTGCGCGGTTGATCAACATCAGTACCCATGATCACAGCCGTATGATAGGCCAGCAATTGGATAGGCAGTGAATAGACAATCGGGGTCAAAATTTCAGGCATATCAGGCATAACGATGGTATGTTCGGCATTAACCGAAGATGCAGCCGCACCACGCTCATCGGTGATCAAAATAATTCTCCCACCACGCGCAGCAACTTCCTGCATGTTGGAAACAGTTTTTTCAAATATGCGATCAAAAGGTGCAATCACTACCACTGGCATATCTTCATCAATCAATGCGATTGGCCCGTGTTTTAGTTCCCCAGCAGCATAACCTTCAGCGTGAATATAGGAAATTTCCTTGAGTTTCAGTGCGCCTTCCATGGCAAGTGGATAGTTAGTGTCACGACCCAAATAGAGGACATTGTGAACTTTGGCTAAATCGTGAGCAACTTTTTCAATCTCGCTTTCAAGCTTGAGCGCCTGATTGATGTATTTTGATGCTTCAGTCAGATCACGCACCAGTTGAACTTCCTGCGCCTCGGATAAAACACCACGCGCACGACCTGCGGCAATGGCGATAGAGGCAAGGGTTGCCAATTGGCAGGTAAAGGCCTTCGTTGATGCAACACCGATTTCCGGCCCAGCAAGGGTCGGGAACACGATGGAAGATTCGCGCGCAATCGTAGATTCCCGCACATTGACCACACTGCCAATATGTTGGCCCTGCTCCTGACAATAGCGAAGCGATGCAAGTGTATCAGCAGTTTCACCAGACTGTGAGATGAACAGAGATAACCCGTTTTTCGCCAAAGGCATTTCGCGATAACGAAACTCCGATGCCACATCGATATCTACCGGCAATCTCGCATAACGCTCAAACCAGTATTTAGAAACCATGCCCGCCAGATAAGCCGTGCCACAAGCGGAAATTGCGATACGGTCGAGATCAGCAAAATTAAACGGCAAATCCTCATTAATGCGGGTTTTGCACTCAGCAAAATCCAAATAATGGGAAAAAGTATGGGAAACTACTTCTGCTTGTTCGTAGATTTCCTTTTGCATGAAATGGCGGTGATTGCCCTTATCAACCATCAGGCTTGATCCGACGGATAATTGCTTGACCCGTTCAACCGGATTGCCATCAACATCAAAAATTTCAACACCCTCATGACGAACTACGCACCAGTCTCCATCTTCAAGATAGGTAATCTGGTTGGTGAATGGGGCAAGCGCAATCGCATCTGAACCCAAATACATTTCACCATCACCGTGGCCGATTGCCAAAGGCGGACCATTTCGTGCGCCAATGATGATGTCATCGGCCCCCTTGATCATGATTGCTAGTGCAAATGCACCTTCAAGGCGGTTAATGGCCTTATGCGCTGCTTCCAGCGTATCGGCGCCCTCTTTCAAATATTTGGATACAAGATGGGCAACAACTTCGGTGTCGGTTTCGGAGGAGAATACAAATCCCTCAGCGACAAGTTCATCTTTCAGATCACGAAAATTTTCAATAATGCCATTATGCACAAGTGCAACATTTTCCGCAAAATGGGGATGGGCATTGTTTTCATTAGGAACGCCATGGGTAGCCCAACGCGTGTGGCCGATGCCAGTGGTGCCTTCCAAAGGCTCTGCATTCAAACGGCTTTCCAGATTAACCAGCTTACCTTTAGCACGCCTACGCTGTAATGAACCATTTGTGAGTGTTGCCACACCGGCTGAATCATAGCCCCGGTATTCAAGCCGCTTCAACGCATCCACCAATTGTGGCGCTACAGCCGTCTTCCCAACAATGCCAACAATGCCACACATCTCATTCCCCTTTGGAATCTATCCAATACTTGTTTTCGTCCCCTAACTAACTGATAAAACGGGGGCAGAAAACTCAATTCAAATTTCAAATCATTTCAATAGATAATAATGCGAAAGAATAAACATTCGGCAAAGAAAATCTATATTTTACACGGAGATAGAATGATTATGGCGTCTGTGGAGCATCATCTTCAATCTCGTAATAATCACCTTTGTCTGCGACAAAAATGTGCTTTTCAATTTTCAAGCCAGTCTCGCCATCCAGACTACCGGCAAGAATCGAAATATGTTTCTCAGCTGAATGACGCCAAAACAGAGCTGAGCCGCAAGTTTTGCAAAAACCCCGCTCCGCATCTTTTGAAGCATGAAACCATGTCAGGTTCTCTTCCCCGTGAATGACGAGGTTATCAGCATCTGTTGCCGTTGCCGCATAAAAATGCCCGGTCTGTTTGCGACACTGGGTGCAATGACACACGGTGATTGGGCGTAAAGGCCCATTTACCTCATAGTTTACACCACCACAAAGACATGAACCTTTAGCCATTTTTCATTCTCCCAAATCAGGCAGAGGCAGAAATTTTCTCATTTGATGCGCTGCGATCTTCCTGCAACAATTCAGCCAACAGGAACGCAAGTTCCAGCGATTGGCTGGCGTTCAAACGAGGGTCGCAATGGGTGTGATAACGAGAACCTAAATCCGCCTCGGTCACAGCACGTGCACCGCCAGTACATTCAGTGACGTCCTTGCCAGTCATTTCAAAATGCACACCACCAGGATAGGTGCCTTCTGAACGATGGATAGCGAAGAAGTTCTGCACTTCTTTCAATACGAAATCAAACGGCCGGGTCTTATAACCACCCGCTGAAATTGTATTGCCATGCATTGGGTCACAAGACCAAACGACTGATTTACCTTCACGCTCGACAGCACGGATCAATGCTGGCAAATGCTCGCCCACATTTTCATGGCCAAACCGGGTAATCAGTGTAATACGACCAGCCTCATTGGATGGGTTGAGAATATCAATCAATTCCAACATGCCATCCGGCGTAGTTGATGGGCCACATTTGAACCCGATAGGGTTTTTAATGCCACGGCAATATTCCACATGGGCATGATCGGCCTGTCTGGTGCGATCACCGATCCATACCATATGGCCGGAAGTCGCGTAATAATCGCCACTGGTTGAATCCACCCGTGTCAGGGCCTCTTCATAACCAAGCAACAAGGCTTCGTGACAGGTATACATTTCCGTTTCGCGCAGGCGATGGTGAGTATCCGGGTCAATGCCAATCGCTTTCATGAAGCGCAGGGTTTCGCCCAGTCGATCAGCAAGATCAGCATAACGCTGCATTTGCGGGCCATCTTTGACAAAATCCAGCGTCCACTGTTGCACATGTTCAAGGTTGGCATAGCCGCCTTGGGCAAGAGCGCGCAACAAATTAAGCGTTGCGGCAGATTGACGGTAAGCCATGATCTGACGTTCAGGATCAGGGATACGAGATTCAGGAGTAAATTCAGAACCATTGATGATATCGCCGCGGTAACTCGGCAGAACAACATCACCCTGTGTTTCCACATCAGAAGAACGCGGTTTAGCAAACTGGCCAGCAATACGACCCACTTTTACAATCGGTTTAGCGGCTGCATAGGTGAGAACCACAGACATTTGCAAAAACACACGGAAGAAATCGCGAATATTATCGGCACCATGTTCAGCAAAACTCTCAGCGCAATCTCCGCCCTGAAGCAGGAACGCATTGCCTTTGGACACTTCGGCCAAATGGCTCTTAAGTGCGCGTGCTTCACCGGCAAAAACCAATGGCGGATAGCTGCTTAGCCGATCTTCAACCGTTTTCAATGCGGCTTGATCGGGATATTCTGGGACCTGGATAATTGGTTTATTTCTCCAGGAGTCCGGCTGCCAGTTATTTGCCATTTTAGTTTTCCTACCTTGAATACTGCATTACATTTTGAAGGCATTTGCCTGAAAATTGGTTCCGCAGGTATAGAGAGATTAATCGGGATTTGCCACAAAAAAGATATCTGAGGGTTAAAGGTATAAGTGAAACATTTACCCCGAAAACATTACCCCCGCACCGCTCAATGTATCATCGAACAAATCAGCATGGTTTTTTTCCAGTATGATTGCTCTTGGATATTGTGGTTGATGACGATCTTTAATGATTTCGCGGTCAAATCCGATGGTCGTTTCAATGAAATGCGATAGGCCACTGGCGCCGAATTGGTGCAAATATCCCTGCATCACCGCATCCAGATAACTCTGCAACAAGGGTGGGCGGGAATCTGGTTCACGGGCCGGGTTTGCCACATAGACATATAAGGCCTCCGGCAGTTCCCGGGTTCCAGTAGCAATCGCAAGATCATCACTGCTAAGGCGTATCCGCTGATAGCCCTCTTCGCGCTCGTCGACCTTTTTCAGATTGTCCAGATTATCAACCACAAGGAGGCCGTGCAATTTGCTCTGTTCATGGCGGTGGATGCTGAGAAGAGCAATTTCAGGATCATCAATACCCGGGCGCCCCTGCCAGTGGCGCCGCCAACCATTCAGGACTACGGGAATGGTATCCACATAGTTTGTGCGTAGGGTTGCGGTGTTTACCAGCGAACCAAAGCCAAAATATCCAACCAGATTTTGCGTCATAATGATTAGACCTCAAACAAAAAGAGCCCCATCAGGGGCTCTTTCAAATTCAAATTTGTCAGCCCCTTAACGGGAGTAATACTCGATTACCAGGTTTGGTTCCATAACCACTGGATATGGCACGTCTGAGAAATCAGGAACACGCACATAAGTTGCAGTCATTTTACCGTGGTCAACGTTTAGATATTCAGGAATATCACGCTCGGCCAACTGATTAGCTTCCAGCACAAATGCCAGCTGTTTTGATTTTTCGCGCACTTCGATCACATCATCTGGCTTGCAGCGGTATGATGGAATATCAACTTTTTGGCCGTTTACAGTAACGTGACCGTGGTTGATGAACTGGCGAGAAGCAAACACTGTTGCTACGAATTTTGAACGATAAACGATCGCATCCAACCGGCTTTCCAGCAGACCAATCAATTTTTCAGAAGTATCGCCACGCTGACGAACGGCTTCAGCATAAATTTTACGGAACTGTTTTTCCGAAATATTGCCGTAATAGCCTTTAAGTTTTTGTTTGGCGCGCAACTGAATGCCAAAATCAGATGGTTTGTTGCGGCGACGCTGGCCGTGTTCGCCGGGGCCGTATTCACGACGATTTACCGGTGATTTAGGACGACCCCAAATGTTTTCGCCCAAACGGCGATCGATTTTATATTTTGATGCAAGACGCTTGCTCATCGCATTTCCTTCAAAAGTAAAACACCCGCACATTATTGCACGAGTTTAAGGAAACGCGCCCTCCTCTGTTCCCCTATTTCAGGAAACTGACAGAACCATCTGCGCAAACTGGCCGATGAATTCACGGGACACGTTAAATGCTCCACACATTGCTGTCTGGAGACTGCGATTTAATATGCTCGATTCCCCCGCAAGTCAAGCACAATGCGCGCTATCGGCAGTTACCCGCAGGCCAAAACCATGCAACAATCTTTTGGTGGCGAAATCGGGCTTACCGGAAGTAAAAATCGCTTCATCAAATTGGCCAAGATTCTTAAGAATCTGCGCCTCATTAGGTTGCTTCACAAGCGAGAGGCTATGGCGCGCGATTGCCTCAGCAGGATTGAGCCAATCTACAGGCCATGGGGCCAGTTTTCGAAATTCATTGGTCAAAAATGGGTAATGGGTGCAGGCAAGCACCACAATATCCGTGCGCTTATCGCTATGTTCGACAAAACAAGGCGAGATTTCGCTTAGTAATTCAGCGCTTTCCAGTGTTTCACCACGAATATGAGCTTCCGCCAATACAGCCAAAGTAGCGCTTCCCACCAATCGGACATGACACTGGCTGGCAAAGGATCGAACCAGATCTCTGGTATATTCACGCTCAACTGTGCCCGGTGTCGCCAGCACAGAAACAAGACCGGAACGGGTTCTCTCCGCTGCGGGTTTGATTGCTGGAACCGTGCCCACAAACTTAACATCGCTGAAACGAGCTCGCAAATCCTCCATCACCAATGTTGAAGCCGTGTTGCAGGCAATAACGACCATTTCCGGTTCGTATGTTTCAATCAATTCGTCAAACAATTTCAAGATATGAGCTCGCAGGTCTTCTGCCGACCAGTCGCCAAAAGGAAATGCAGCATCATCAGCCATATAAACAAAGTGTTGATCCGGCATCATTACCCGCAATTCGCGTAAAACAGTCAGGCCTCCAATGCCAGAATCAAATACTAGAATGGTCACGCGGTTTAATCCCTTCCCGGATCATACTGCCAAGATGCTTCATTTTGCCCCTTCCCTCACCACGAAGGACTATTCCGCCATTACTTTCAAAGGCAAACAGCAATCGCTTACGAGCAAAATAGCGGGCATAAAAATAGGTGAAAACCCCGCCCAACATGACGCCGGCAAACACGTCCGAAGGATAATGTATGCCAACACCGGGGCGACTGATGGCAACTAACGTAAAGACCATCACAACCAACCATTTAACCCGGGGGAAAAGCAGGCTAAGCGCCACAGCAAGCGCACCTGCAGTCGTCGCATGTCCGGACGGAAAGCTGCCATTGATGAAAATGTCACCAAAACTGAGTGGTGCCCAAATGTCAGTACCGTCGGATAAATGTGGTCTTGTTCGGCCAAAAATCAGTTTGAACAAGTTCACAATGGCGCCGGAAAAGGCAACGCTGGTAAACAAAAAATACGCGTATAAAAACACCCGGTGCCAAACCATATGCTTGGCACCGCCAAAACGATTAGCGGTTAAAAAAGATAGAATGACCAACACAATGCCGGTTGAAATCAAGAGCCAGTTGGAATTCCCCACCTCAGTGATAAAATCAAAAAAGGCGTTCTTTTCCCAGCTTCGATCAAGCATTATCGTCAAAAATAGCGGATCAACAGACCTGACGAGCAGATATACCAACATCGCAATGATCGAAAACCCGATGACTAAATAGGTTTTCCTGGGAAGCACCGCATGGCGAGTGTCTTGTCGTCGTCGAGAAACAAACGAAAAATAGTCAGCAATATTTCTAAAATAGTGAGCCATAGTTCCGGTGTTTTGACACAACTTTATTTGTCTGTTGGCGAGGGATAGGACATCGTCATATCCCGCCGCATATTCTCATATTACCAAATAAATTGACACCCAGATGATCTTATGAATTTTCTAAAGATCAAACCTGAGCGCACTCACCTTCAATGCCTCTCTTATAAGCGACTAGCGTCCACGAGAAACGCGTTCAATTTCCTCACGTACCAGACGTTCCACCAGAGTTGGCAAATTGTTATCGAGCCATTCGCTCAACATTGGACGCAATATCGATTCTGTTTTATCTTCGATGCTTTCCATTGTTTCGCGTTTTAACCGCTCGAATGCTTCACTCACAATTTCATCCGTTCCTGGCGACATCAATGCGCCTTTAAAAGTATCAGCTTCATCGCGAGAGGTAGCCTCTGCGGTTGGAGCAGGAGCAGAAACAACTTCTGCTTGAGGTGCCGGAGTATTTTCTCGGGCCACGGGTGCCACTGGTGTTGAAGATACAGGGGCAGGTGCTGGGCGAGGTGCTTCAAAAACCGGAGCAACCGCTTCAGGTTTTTCTTCCACCAGTTCCACGACAACTTCCGGTGATGGTGCGGGTGGCACATAAATCTCTTGCGGAGGTACAATTGCCTCAGGCCTCGCTGCTACCGGGGCAGGAATTGGTTGAGGCGCATCCTGCACATCTGGAGATCTTGATACGGGCTGCCGCGGGGCAATTGATTCCTGCGGTGCTGGTGCAGATGACATCGCAGAAGGAGCAGGTTCACGCGCGCCAATATTGGCTGGCTCCGGCTGATCTAGTATATCATTGCTATCATCCGTAATAATTTTCCGGATAGAGGAAAGAATTTCTTCCATGGAAGGTTCTTTCACCACTGCTTCACCCATTGTAATTCTCCGACGTTGTACTTCTTAGAAAATGAACCGCAACCATTGCGTGGCGAATCAAATTTCAAATGCCTTGTACCTTCTCAAATAGCTGAAAAGGGGAAAAATTCCTACTGTCGGGGATAGATACCAACTGAAAAATCACGCAATTTGGCAGATAAATTCCGCATGTCGCAGTTTTATGAAAATCAGCGTTTGTCCGGAGTTCTTAATCCAAACCATTTATCTTTTACGGCATCGAAGTGTTCTTCGGCCTCATATTGCGCCACACGCAAGCGTAGATTTACAGCACTCAGGCGCCCAATAGCAGATAAAAGCGCATATCCTGCCACCACCACATCGCGGCGATCGCTTGCAAGTGACAATTGAGCCGTAATCACCAATTGCTGGGTGTTGAGCACGTCCAGAGTTGTTCGTTGTCCAACTTTGCGTTCTTCAACTACGCCAGACAAAGCCAGTTCTGCAGCACGCAATTGCGTCTGATTTGCAGTTACAGAAGCTTTTGAAGCTTCCAATTGCCCAAAGGAGGAAACCACCGCAGCACGCACCTGATCAACACTTTGATCGACTTCAATGCGTTTCTGGCTCAAACTTTCCTTGTTCTGGCGAACAATTCCAGAAACCCTGCCGCCTTGATAAATAGGGACACGCAATCTTGCGGTAATTTGGGCGCTGTCCGTAATTTGCCCCGTACCATCTCTCAAATAATCACGTTGCACTGCGCCTTCCAACGTAATGGTTGGCAACAGGTCACTTTCCGAGGATTTAACGTTATAAGAAGCCTGATCAACCAAATGCTTGGTAGATCTGATCGCCGGATGCCGCTTGAGAGCAATTGATGTTGCAACCCCAAGGGAACGGGGAAGCAATTTACCAACGCCGCTAGTATTTTTCAAATTCTTGGGCTCGCGCCCAATGTTCTGGCGAAAAACAGCGCGGGAAGTATTTAAATTAGCCTCTGCACGATTTAGCTGGGCAACTGCGGCAGCCCGGCTTGCTTCTGCCTGGGCAACGTCTGTGCGAGTGCTCTCGCCTACTTCAAATCTTGCACGTTCTGAGCGAACCTGTTCATTCAAAAACTTTAGGGATTGGGCACGAAACCCGGCAATTGCCTGATCGCGGAGAACATTCATATAGGAAGCGGCACTATCAAACAGCACGTTCTGTTCGGTATTTCGAAGACCTTCCTGGCTGGCTCTCACGGCCGCACGGGCTGCATCCACATTATTTAGCGTCTTGTTGCTATCCCAAAGCGACTGGGAAATTGTGACGCCAAAGCCTCCAGGAGTGGAACTCCCCGAGGAAAACGTCGGAATGCGCGTAGAGATATTTCTGCTGGTTATGTCAGCGCCGCCGAAAATTTGCGGACGCCATCCAGATTTTGCAATGGCTACGTTTTCATCAACGCCCCTGGTTGCAGCACGTTGTGCATTTAATGTGGGATGATTCGAATAAGCGGATGCAAGCGCGCTGTGGATCGTTTCAGCCGAAACTATTGTGGGAATTCCGCATACAGAGATAGTCAGACCGACAAATATCGAAATTTGTCTAGCAGAACTAAGCAGGGATTTACCGCCAATATCACTCATTTGTACTTTTACCTATACTCGTGACGCAACAAAAATGTGGAACTATCGAAACCTCGGCTCAAACGGCATTCGGGCCAATGGAGACCATCCATTGGTAAAATACCTCTCCGCAAAAAATGTTCAACTTAATTTTCTGTTAATATGATCATTAACCCCAGATTGCTGCAATTTAGCAACAAAATCAGTGGGATTATTTTCGAAAGTGTCTGGCTTCGCTAAAGGATGCCCTAAAATACGAATTCCGGCTCATTTTGAAAGCCTGGCAGTGGCTGAATTGAGCAATTAAAGGCAAACTGGCCTGAAATCTTGCCACCTTCCTTGAAATACAGCTTCGCAATTGCAGCATTTCCCATTCCCTCAACAGCAACCAGACGCCCATCTTCTTTCAATTGATCAAAAATAGCATCAGGAATTTTATCCACAGCCCCACCCAGGAAAATGACATCATAAGGGCCTTCGCTTGGATATCCTTCGGTCAGTGGGTTTTTGACAACCACAGCCCCATGATATTCAAGTTCGTTCAATTTATTTGAAGCAAATTCTACCAACGCGTCGTCTTCTTCTACCGCAACAACTGATGTGCATAACAAGGACATCACCGCAGAGGAATAACCGCTGCCGCAACCAACATCCAAAACCACATCATCCTTTTGCAGAGCAGCCAATTGCAACAAACGGCCAAATGGACCGGGCTCCATCAAATAACGCTCAGAGTTTGCAAGGGATTTAAGAGGAATATCTTCGTCGATATAAGCCAATGGACGTGCATCAGCTGGCACAAATTCCTCTCGTGGCACAGATAACATAGCCGACAACAATTCAAGTTCGGTTACATCTACCGTTCGCACCTGGCAGTCCACCATGATCGTGCGTGCTTTAGAGAAATCAATCATATTACAAATACTCCGCCCAGGGAATGAATCGCCAGCGCTATCTATACCACCCAAGGGCAGTTTGATGCCACTGCGAAATATTTGTTGGCGCTATTTGTTGTTGGAGGCCTCGCCCGGAATCGAACCGGGGTGCGAGGATTTGCAATCCTCTACGTAACCACTCCGCCACGAGGCCCTGTCTCAACAAATATTGCGCGAACGGCTGCTCAATAACAGAGCCCATCCACCTTGCCAATGCTCTAAATCGCTATTTACGACAGATATTTGCTTATGGACGGAATTTTATTAAGAAACTGTCAAAGGGTCGCAAAAACTTTTTTAAAAAAGCGCATTTTCCCTCTTGGCAAATCGGTATCGCCTTTGTTATATGCGCTAACGAAAGCAACTGTTCCCCGACAGCTCAGTTGGTAGAGCAAGCGGCTGTTAACCGCTTTGTCGCAAGTTCGAGTCTTGCTCGGGGAGCCATCTTTTCCTTTCATGGATATTATTATGTTTGCTAGACGTTCTTTCACGTTCAATACCGCAATCACTCGCCAGCCAGCCACCAGTGTCACAAACGGCCTTCGTGATGGTAGCGGGCCAGACCCTGATGCCGGGTTATTCTCGCAACAGCATTCAAATTATATTGCCGCACTGAAGAAGGCTGGCGCAAAAGTTGACCTTTTGCCTCCGCTGGATGATTTCCCTGATTCTGTATTTGTTGAAGATTCGGCGCTTTGTTTGAAAGAAGCAGCCATTGTTCTTCGACCGGGTGCGCCAAGTCGCCGCGGAGAAGCGGCCCACATCCGCCCTGCTCTGGAAAAACACTTTTCAAAAGTGATTGAATTACCCGGAGATGGCCTGGTTGACGGTGGAGACGTCCTATTAAGCGATAAAGATGCATTTATCGGATTATCCGCCCGGACCAATCAGGCAGGATTTGACGGGCTTGCCAAAATTGTTAGTGAATTTGGCTATACACCGGTGAGAATTAAAACGCCTTCCAACATTCTGCATTTCAAAACTGAATGCGGCCTACTTGATTCGCAAACAATATTTGCAACCGCCAATCTTGCGGCAGTTGGGTGTTTTGACGACTATCAGCTGATAATTGCCCCTAAGGGTGAAGAAGGCGCTGCCAATATCGTGCGGTTCAACGATTATTTGTTCATCAGCAAGGGCTATCCCAAGTCCGAAGCGCTATTAAAAGCCCACGGTTATAAGCTGATCGTTATTGATACCAACGAAGCAGCAAAAGTGGATGGCGGCTTATCCTGCATGTCTCTCCGCTTCTAGCGGGGATTTGGCGAACGAATCAAACAGCTCGCCACAAATAAGGTGGGGCATCGTTGGGGAATGGTTACGCAGAGGATTGCAAATCCTTGCACCCCGGTTCGATTCCGGGCGAGGCCTCCAACAATATTCATTTGTATAGATATCAAGTAAGTCGCTTCCAAGAGTGACAACCCTTGGCGAACGAATCATGTCAGCGTGATTTTTGACCAAATATGTACCCGGAAAGTTCAAAAATCGTCATGAAACTTGCCGTGGTAAGGGCCAAATAGCCGTAATACCAAAATACTCCGGCGGTCCGGTTTTCACCAAAAGATGCGGCAAAGCCTGATTTTCCGTAAAATGTTCCTGCTGCTGCAATGATGACTGCCAGCAATAACAGACCCAGAGTCAGGGTTCTGTTTCCTGTCTTGTATCTGAAAATCAACTTGGCGACGAGCAAAATACCAATCCCGGCAGCAATACCGATTAATACGCCCTTAAAGCTCCAGAACGGATGGGCTACCAGCCAGACCCAAAAGCCTGAGACCTCCAGCAAATATATGCAGGCCGCAGCAACCAGCAGGCGAATTATTAAGTTGGTATTCATATAGGTTTTAACGCCTTGTCCAAATAGTGTTTCAAGACGGAAATCTAGTTTGGTTGCCAAATTTCCGCCATTAAACAAAGCGTGATCGCCTGTTTGAAAAGCAATCCAACGCTATAAGAGCGAGGAACTGCATTCATTGGCCGCACATTTAAAGCTAAACAGTTCCACTGGCTCAAGCACCCCTTCCAATTTATGGGGTCCCACAGATTGCCAACGTTTTGGAGCAAGAGAAGCTAGTTTTTTGCCAGCCAGAACAGGCTTTTGCAGGAATTTAGTCATTTGTTCAATTCTGGACACTTCATTGACAGAAGGGCCAATCACAGAAAACGACAAGCGCTCAGGAATGCCAATATTGCCGAACATGACTTCTCCCACATTCAGCCCCACACCAAACTTATAGCGTTGCAGACCTGCAGATTGACGCTCGGCATTCACATCATTTGCCCGGGCGATTGTCTGATCCAGCGCCAAATGGGCTTGATTTGCAGCCACAGGCAGATCCTCATCACTGTCATAAGGAAAAATACCCAGGACACCGTCTCCGATGAAATCCAGCACCTCTCCACCATTATTCACAACGCTTCCAGCGGTGGTTTCAAAATAGCTATTGAGCATATTGAAATAGGCATCTGATTCCATTGTTTCCGCATGACTTGTGGAGCCGCGAAGATCAGAAAACCAAACCACTGCCTTGGTTTTTTGCCCGTCACCTAGGCGAATTTGCCCATCCAACACACTTTGCCCGGCCCGATCGCCAAGATAAGTTCGGGTAATGTTTTTTGAAACACGCGACTGGACAAGGGTTTTACATGCGACAGCAAATCGTTTCTGGATTTGTTGTAGTGAGTTCAGATCATCTGCGGAAAACCCTGATGGACGGTCGGTGGCCCAGGTCACAATTATCCCACGCGCACCTGTTTGATTTTGCCTTCTGGTGTGCGGCGTTTCAAGCTTGGTTGCCAAAACAAGATAATCCGTGACGCCTTGCTTTTTCAAATCATGAAGCATGTCATAGTCAAGCAGCTCATTCGGACCGTCCAGCCTGCGCTGAAATACTTCAATCTCATTTTCGATAACGTATTTCATCGGGCTGCGTGACCATGTGCTGGTCTCTTCATCCTGATGAACAAATTGTTCGAGAACCGCAGGTTTTCCACGATCCCACATCACTGTTTCAGCCTGAAACAGTGGGTGAAGCGTAGACCAAATAAGCCTGCCGCGTACAATGGGAATTCCAATCGCAGTAAGGCGCAGACATAGGGTCTCAAATAGAGAAACAATGTCAGAATCACCCAAAGACTGGTCGATCAACCATTCCCGAATAGGCGTTAGAAGTGCGTCTTGAGACATGTTGTTCCATTCAAAATGTTGAATATTTTTCAGATAAACGGGTCTAAAGTCTAAAAATCTTGAAACCGGTTATAGCACCATCAGATGTGGTGTGTGGATGCAAAATTCAACATTTGCTTTCAAAGGTTAGTAGAAAATGGCTATATTACAGTTACATATTAGCCTAATTGCCGTAAATTTTTAGTCCAGTTACACGTAACATAATCATTCAATTGCCAATATGAAAGTTCCCACACAGTGGCAAACAGTCTTGATACCATAGACCTGACCGGAAGAGGCTCAGCCCTACAGCGCGCGCGGCTGTTTAGCGGTCTGGTGCTGATGTTTTATGTCACCTTACATTTCCTCAATCATGCACTTGGCCATGTTTCAATTGCTGCGATGGAAACTGTTCTGGTTTGGCAAGCAACGATTTGGCAATCCTATGTGGGCATCTTTGTTTTATACGGCGCCCTGAGTGTTCATGCCGGGTTAGGCCTATGGCGGGTTGCAACCTTAAACACCTACCGCCTACCCGCATGGGAATGGGCGCAAATTCTACTGGGGCTCTCAATACCATTCTGGCTTGCGTCCCATCTGGTCTACGCGCGCTGGGCGGAGGTGGAACTTGGTATCGATGTCAATTATTCTCAGGAATTATCGCTCATCTGGTCGGGTGCCGCATTACAACAAACCGCGCTGATGTTGATCGTTTGGACGCATGGCTGCCTCGGAATTCATTTCTGGCTGCGCATCCGTAATAATTACACCAAATATTTTCCCTTATTATTGAGTATGACAGTGCTGGTGCCGGCAATTTCTATTTCTGGCTGGATTGCAGCCGCGCGGCGTCAGGCTGATGCTGCCCAAAAAATTGCGAATTCGGCATCCGGTTCAAATGGTGGGGGAGGACAACTTTCAGCCGAAGATCAGGAAATTCGTGAAATCATCCAATTCATCCGCGAAACGCTGGCTGAGTGGGAAAGTTTTGCCCAAAACAACATCATGGGCATGGCAGTGTTCATATTATTGGTACTCCTCATTCGCTATACGATTTCCAGATTTCGCGACTCAGTCTCCGTTACCTATGGCGATGGCAGTGTTGTATCCACACCGCCGGGCTCCACTATTTTGGATGTCAGCAGACTTGCAGGAATACCCCACATGTCTGTTTGCGGAGGACGCGCAAGATGTTCGACCTGCCGAACCCTGGTGGTTAGTGGCAAAGAAAACCTGAGCCCGCCAACGGAATCAGAAACCAAATTACTCACGAAATTAAACGCTGACGCAGATATTCGTCTTGCTTGTCAGGCAAGAGTGCGCGGAGACATTGAAATTCGCCCATTGATTGAAACACAAAGCAGCGTTGCCACTTCACGCCATACAGACCCGCTTGGCTGGGGGGTGGAGCGCGAAATTGTCGTATTATTTTTGGATATACGCGGGTTTTCCAAAATATCTGAAAAAAGCTTGCCCTATGATATCGTTTTCATTCTCAACAGCTTTTTTGATGAAATCACCCGCGAAATTGAGGGCAAAAACGGCTATGTGGATAAATTTATGGGAGATGGAATGATGGCGCTTTTCGGCCTGTCATCTTCTCCGTCCCAAGCTTGTCGCGACGCACTTTATGCAGCTTGTAATGCTCAGGCCGCAACGGAGCGGGTCAGCCAGATGCTTACCCAGCATATTGATGAACCAATCAAGATTGGCATTGGCATTCATGTGGGTACAGCCGTTGTGGGGCGTATTGGCAAAACCTCCGATCAGGTAACGCCAAGCAGGCTTACTGCGATTGGCGATACTGTAAATGTTGCGGCACGTCTGGAATCCGCGACGAAAGAACTTCAATGCAAAATCGTCGCGTCCAGCGAATTGATAAAATGCGCTGAACTGGACCAGATTAAAGGTGGCAAAGAAGCAATCGACAAATTGGGCGAAACCTCCGAAATCTATGTCCACAATATTACAATGCCAATTGAAGTCGTAGCCATGACAAATATGAAAACTCTGGAAAAGTTGTTGGAAAGCACCTAACTTGTATTAAGTGCAAAAATTTGAAACTATCCGAAAACTGACAAAGAGAAGCAGTCTGGACACGATGGAACCCAATCTTCTTAAATATGTATGGCGGCATTCGCGCAAAGAACAGATTTGGATGCTCATCATCATTCTGCTTTCGATGCCGACTTATTTTTTGTCTCTCGAACTGCCAAAGAGGATAGTCAACGGCCCAATTCAGGGTCTCGGGTTTGAAAGTCCCGACGATGTCGGTCATTTTCTCCAAACATATTTGCCGGTACCCGACTGGATTTTGGGCGAACCCATTCTGCTATTTTCCGGGTTTGAACTGGAACGCATTCCGTTTTTGTTGGCTCTTAGCCTGACCTTTTTGGGTCTGGTAGCAGCGAACGGCCTCTTTAAATTATATATCAATACATTTAAAGGGCGCATGGGAGAGCGCATATTGCGCCGTCTGCGCTTTCAACTATTTGATCGGGTGTTGCGTTATCCCCTGCCCCGATTCCGTCGCACAAAATCTTCCGAAGTCGCCACCATGATCAAGGATGAAGTTGAACCGATGGGTGAATTCATCGGGGATGCTTATACGCTTCCATTATTTTTAGGTGGCCAGGCACTTACGGGCCTTACATTCATTTTTCTACAAAATACGATGCTGGGTTTTGCAACCCTTGTCATCGTGGTTATTCAGGCATGGCTGGTTCCGCGATTGCGCAGGCGGCTAATTCAACTGGGCAAACAACGCCAGATTGCCTCACGCGAACTTGCCGGGCGGCTGGGTGAAATTGTTGATGGTATTCAGGATGCCCACACAAACGACACGACCAATTATGAGCGGGCAAACATTTCCGACATATTAGGACGGTTGTATTTTATCCGGTTTGAACTATTTCAACGGAAATTTGGTGTCAAATTCATCAATAACCTACTGATCCAGTTTCTTGCATTCCTGTTTTATGCAGTGGGCGGATATCTGGCGATCACTGGCACGATGGATATCGGGCAATTGGTTGCTGTGATTGCAGCCTATAAGGATTTGCCGGATCCAATTCGTGGCTTGATTGACTATGACCAACGTCGCCTGACGGTTGAAGTCCGCTATGAACAAATCCTGGAACAGTTTGCAGCAGACGATTTACAAGACCCCGAGACACAAATAACGGCAACAGGCCCCGTTCCTCAATTATCAAAAGGGTTTGATATCTCAAACCTTGCCGTGACTGATGAAACCGGGACCAAGCTGATTGAAAAAGCCAGTGTAACCATTAATATCGGCGAACAACTTGCAATAGTTGGCGCAGTCAATAGTGGCTCACATCACATGGCAGAAGTGTTGGCGCGAGTTCTAAAGCCCACCTCTGGCCGGGTATATGTGAATGGCACCCCCATTGATGACCTGCCGGAATATGTTACCGGACGGCGCATTTCCTATGTGGATGGCGGTACATTCTTTCCTCAGACTTCAATTTTGAACGCCCTTACTTATGTGCTCAAGAATCAACCAATTGTGGATCGTGATCTCACTGGCGCAGAAGAAGCGCTATATATGAACCAACTGGCAGAGACCCGGCGCGCTGCCAATATTGAATTGGATTTCAATGCAAACTGGGTCGATTACGATCGTGCAGGCGTTAAAGGCCCTTCCGAACTGATTGAAGAAATTCGGTCAATATTGGTGGATGTTCAACTGGAAGAAGATATTCGCGGATTTGGACTGCGCGGCACGCTCGACCCGGCAGAATATGGCGATTTGTGTGATCAGTTGATCATTGCCAGAAAACGTTTCAAGGCTCGCCTGAGCGAGTTGGGTTTTGAAGACTTTGTGGAGCCATTTGAGCCAAATAGTTATAATATACAGGCCAGCGTCGCTGAAAACCTGCTGTTTGGAACAGCACTTGATTCAGCTTACAAACCGGAAAACCTTGCCTCCAATCCGATTGTCCAGAGTATTCTGGTTGAAAACGATCTTGAAGATGCTCTCTTTGAGATGGGTAAGGAAGTTGCTGCCACCACCGTTGATCTGTTTGGAGATTTGGCACCGGATAATCCATTCTTCGATCAATTGAACTATATGGATGCAGAAGATTTACCTGAATATAAGGCTGCGTTGACCCGAATTGGTAATTTGAGCATATCAAAAATTGACAAGGAAGACCGCCTGCTGATCATGAAACTTCCGTTTTCCTACACGGAAAACAAAAACCGTCTGGGTCTCCTGACCGATGATTTGCGCGCCCGCATATTGGAGGCTCGCAAAAGCATTCGTCTGATTCTTAGCAAACTTAAAGTTCCGCCTGTGGCGTTTTTTGAAACGGAATCTTATAATCCTGCCGCTTCCGTGCTGGATAACGTGCTTCTTGGCCGTGTTGCCACCAATGTTGCCGAAGGCAGCGGGCGGGTGGATGAAGCCATCAAGGCCCTGCTCGACGAAATGGGCTTGACTGATGATATCTTCCACATTGGCCTTGATTTCAATATCGGGACCGGAGGCAAACGGCTTTCAGAAATTCAGCGCCAAAAATTGCACCTTGCCCGCGCATTGTTGAAAAAACCTGATTTCTTAATTGTAAACCGCGCCCTGAACTCGCTGGATTCACGTAGCCAGCGTAATATCATTGAAAACGTGCTTAAACGTGCACGAAATACCGATGGTCACCCTTGCGGTGTAATCTGGGTCCCAATAAACCCAAAGATATCCCTGTTATTTGATCGGGTATTGTTGTTTTCTGACGGGGAGCTGATTGCAGATGGAAATCCTGACGACATGAACAAATCCCAACCTCAATTTCAGGAATTGTTGAATGTCTGATAGAAATCATTTGAAATTCTGCGCCTCTTGGCAATCACTTGCCAAATGTTGCAATTGTAATGGAGTAGCCCATGTCCACGCTTGAAGATGAAGTCACTCTACTGCGAAGGATACCCTTGTTTTCAGCCATCGATCCGGGCAAGTTGAAACTTCTTGCCTTTGCGTCAGACCGTCAGGTATTCCACGATGGACAGACTGTTTTCAAGCAAGGAGATGTGGGAGACGCTGCCTATGTTGTTGTATCCGGCATTGCAGATGTTATCGTTTCAATTGGGGGAAATGATGTATCGGTTGCAAAACTGTCAGAGAATGATTTTATTGGCGAGATTGCAATTTTGTGCGACATGCCAAGGACCGCGACAATTAAAGCCGAGGGAGAGCTTGATACATTGAAAATCAAGAAAGAACACTTCCTGGGGCTGATTGAAGACGCACCGCAACTGGGCATCGAAGTAATGCGTGAACTTGCTCTGCGCCTGAGTAAAACCACAGCAGAACTCAGTGAAGCACGCCAACAACTGAAATCGCAATCAAGCTAATCCAGATAAAATTACCCGCAATTGGACGCGCGACCAAAGGCTAGAGACAATTGACCAAAGCAAAAAAAGAATTTTCAATTACTTTTTGGGGAACACGCGGCACCCTTCCTGCACCCGGAGAGCTTTATCTTCGCACAGGTGGCAATACCAATTGCACGGAACTCAACTGCGGTGGCCATACGATTATATTTGATGCAGGAACAGGCATTCGCGAATTAGGCAGCAAGATTTGCAATGGCGTTGGAAAGGGAAACATTGATCTGTTTTTATCCCACGCCCATTACGATCACATGGAAGGCATCCCGTTCTTTGCACCCTTCTTTTGCGACAAATTCAACGTTCAGGTTTGGTGCGGCACGCTTGAAGGTAGCAGCTCCACAAGGGAGACTGTGGAAGAATTAATGCGGCCTCCCTATTTCCCGGTCGGACCAAGTGTATTTACAGCTGATGTGGAATATCTCCATGTCCCTCGATGGGCAGCATTTGATCTCACACCTGAAATCAGAATCACCACAGCACCGCTCAATCACCCCGGCGGAGCAACCGCCTACCGAGTGGATTTTGACGGGCGCTCCTTTGCCTATGTGACCGATACAGAGAGCATCCCCGGTGAGGTTAATCAAGATATCATCAAGCTGATCCAGGATGTGGATTTATTCATCTACGACAGCAGCCTGACGGATGAAGAATTTCCCGATTTTGTCGGTTATGGGCACTCAACCTTTGAAGAAGGCATGCGCCTTTGCAAACTGGCCAATGCCGGTGCCTATCTTGCTTATCATCACATGCCATTTCGCGTTGATAGCGAACTGGACCTGATTGAAGCCGAAATCAAAAAGACCCAACCCAAGAGCGGAGTCGCCCGCGAGGGCGATGTTATTCAGCTTTAATCAGGCCTGCCCCTAGATTCAGGCTCTTCCCAAATGCTTCAGCGGGTTAACCGGCTTGGCATTCTTACGCAGCTCAAAATGTAGTTTTGGCTGGCTTGTGGTTCCAGTACGACCTGATCTGGCTATAATTTGACCACGGCGAATGGTTTCACCCTTGGTAACTTCAAAGGTTTTATTGTGTGCATAGGCTGATACCCAGCCATCCTCATGACGCACCAAAATCAGGCGGCCATACTCTTCAACTTCGTTACCCACATATAACACCACGCCATTTTCAACAGCACGAACTGCTGTTCCCTCTGGCACAGAAATATCGATACCTTTATTCCTTGCAGAACCGTTCTTTTCTCCAAATTTGGAGATAACACGACCACGTACTGGCCAGCGAAACTCAGAAATTCCGGTGCGTTTTGGCGCTACATCCCCAGGGAATGGCTGGCTGACTTCGCTAATTTTCTTTGCTTTGCGCTTGGCCGGGCTAACTGTTGGCTTGATGCTACCGGTAATAATCGGATCAACCCCAAAACCATCATTTAATGCAGCAACATTAGTCACGGAACGAGCAGACGGAATTCTCAATTTCTGACCGATTTTTATGGAGTAATCGTTCAGTTTATTGTGAGATTTAAGTGCTGAAACACTTACACCGTTTTTCGAAGCAATTCTGGAGAGGCTATCTCCACTTTTCACCACATAGATGCTGCTGCTTTTGATTGGATTGGGTCTGATAGAACCGGTGACAAGAGAATAATCCGGTTTATCAAAATCTTCCTGTGGTTCATCATGGATCGGTTCAACATACCGCGCAACCTGACTTGAAGGGCGACGGCTAGGAATTGGAGCCTGAATATTTCTTATTTCGCCAATCATCCCCGTATGAGAAGTTGATGCCCGTGTCTTGGGATCATTATCAGGCGCAGAAACAGAAGCGGTCTTCGAATAGATGAAGTTCGGAATTACAATTTGCTGGCCAGCTTGCACCTGATCAGCATTAGAAAATCCATTCACCTTCATCAGCGCGCTTACTGGAACACCGTAGCGTTTTGAAATATTATATAGGGTCTCGCCATTACGCACGGAAATAACCGTGCCGCCAATGCGGCTCCAACCATTTGCACGATTGCCAGCGCTGGCAATTTTCGGCTGCAAAGGCTTGGGAATAGTTACTTTCGCATTCCCAGGATAAGGCTGGGAAGAATTCATATCTCCAGGAAACGCCTGTATTGTGCGGATTGTAGATTTACCGGTCTCAATTTCACGATCAACAGAAGAGGTGTTCACCATATCCAAACTGCGTTTGGTATATCCTGAATTACTCAGCTTGGGTAAATTCCTCTTCTCAACCTTAGGCGTGGCTTGGTACTGGGGAATCGGCGGCGAATAATTGGCTACAGGATAAGGCTGAGGTGCCGGCGGTTTATACTGAGGCGCCTTCGGCGCAATATATACAGGCTGCTGCTGAGCAGTTTTTTGTGGGTATTGACGTGCCGCATATTGCGGCTCTGGTGAATGATAATAAACACCACGAGGCGTAATTGGTTCAGCTGTCGGAGCTTTTGAACCTACATCTCCCATTGGAGAAAATCGTCTTCTGACCGAAGCTGTGGTGGTTCTATCCAAACCATCGGGGTACGGATTAACAGCAGCAGACGCACCCTGAGGAGCGGAACTTGCCATAAGCGAATTCTCAAACCGTGAAAAACCTGAACTACACCCAGCGACCAACCCAGAAATCACCAGCAGCGAAGCTGTCTGGGATAGATTTTTGATGCGGCCACGCAATACCAAAGAACGCATAATCAATACTCGTGCTAATAGAACTAAACACGTATATTAAAGCGCGTTAATGTTACTGGAGGGTTAAGCCAGAAAGAAAAACTGATTTTTTTGGGGATTAAACTGTAATCAAATTGTAGATGCCATCCCCGGCAAGAACGGTTGGGTTCTGATATCCATCAATTCTGTGAGTTCAAATCGAACGCCAATTTTTCGATATTTGCCAATTTTTTGCAACCCGTCTGGCGGTCCAACCGGTGCCATCATAATGCCGTCGGATATCAGGAATTCAAGATATTCCTTGGGAGCATGCGCAAATGCGCAATTCGAAACAATGCGGTCAAACATCCCCCATTCAGTATCCGGCGCCGTAGCATCGCCTAGAATCATAACGACATTTTCAATTCCAAGACTGGATAACCTGGTTTCGGCTTTTTCATATAATGTGCGAAAGCGCTCGATAGATGTAACCTTATTGGCAAGAGTCGAAAGCAATGCTGTTTGATATCCGGTTCCCGTGCCAAGTTCCAAAACACGGTGCGAGGGCTCAATTTCCAAATTGGATATTATTTTTGCAACATGGTCCGCAGAAGCCATTGTCTGCCCGCATTCAATCGGCATTTGCCCACGTGCATACGCATCATCCAAATGGATAATCGGCACAAAGTTTCTGCGTGGAATTTTTTCAAAAGCTGACAACAGGGTATGATCTGTCACCCCTTGAGAACGCAACCGCAGCAAAAATGCAGCGAGAGCTTCCTTGTTGTTTGCCATGAAAATCTACCCCTTAGAAAACAGTTCTTCCAAACTGGACCTGAAACTCTCATGGGTCAAATCAAGCTGTAGCGCAGAAACGGAAATCTTGTTTTCCTGAAGAACTGAAATGTCTGCATGTGACTTTTGATCAGGAATTTCCCGGCCAAATCTCAACCAATAATAGGGGAAACCGCGACCATCATGACGTTTCTCCATGGATAAACCATAGGTGAACACACCCTGCCTGGTTGCTTCTATGCCGGTAACTTCATCAATTCCACAATTGGGAAAATTGATGTTTACAAAAGATTTTTCAGGAAAATCTGTTTCCAACAATTTTGCAACAACGCCCGGTCCGTGGGCTTCCGAAACTTCCCACGGCACAGCGCGAACGCCGTCCGCCCAATTATATCCTTGCGATAACGCAATGGAGCGAATGCCCAACAGCGTTCCTTCCATGGCGCCTGCTACAGTACCCGAATAGGTAACATCATCGCCAATATTATGGCCGGAGTTTACACCTGAAAGGATCAAGTCAGGAGCTCCGTCCATCAATTCACGAACACCCATAATCACGCAATCCGTTGGCGTACCTTTAAGGGCGAACTTCTTGTCTTCAATTTTTCGAAGTCGAAGCGGATCATTCAAAGTCAGAGAATGAGCAAGGCCACTTTGGTCGCTTTCGGGTGCAACTATCCAGATATCATCAGTGAATTCACGAGCAATTTTTTCAAGGCTGACAAGCCCCCGCGCGTGGATACCATCATCATTGACCAGCAAAATTCGCATCTTATTACCCGCTTATTTCAGTTTTTCAATCCGTTTGATACCACCCATATATGGCAGTAATACTTCTGGCACTGTGATGGAACCATCTTCATTTTGATAATTTTCCATCACTGCAATAAGCGCTCTGCCCGTTGCAAT
>JAESUH010000186.1 GCA_016763155.1 Rhizobiaceae bacterium | reverse complement strand
GTAGCAGACCCCATTTGAATTTAGAATTTATTGAAAGAGCAATCCATGACATTGACCCTAGAAATCGCACAAAAACTTATCTCAACCGCCCTTGCCAAAGGCCATGAGCTGGGGCTGAACCCTTTGACCATCGCCGTGCTTGATGCGGGAGGCCATGTGAAGGCTCTTGCGCGTGAAGATAATACCAGCACATTGCGCCCGGAAATTGCCACAGGAAAAGCCCATGGTGCAATCGCACTGGGCCTTGGTTCACGCGCAATTTTCAACCGCGCGCAAGAACAACCCTATTTCGTACAGTCCATGAACGGGCTGGCAAATGGCATGTTGGTTCCAGTACCCGGCGGTGTCCTGATCCGTGATTCAGGCACAATAATCGGAGCTTTGGGAATTACCGGCGATACATCTGACAATGACGAAATTTGTGCTATTACAGCAATTGAAGCCGCAGGGTTTACCGCTGACCCGGGTTAAAAATTGCTTTTGGGGAGAAACCATCGTGAATATCAAGAATACAATCGCCGCCGCAACCATCGTGCTTGCAGCAGCCTTTCTGCAATTAATGCCATCCACAGCTCAGGCCGCCAATATCAGACTTGGCCTGTTAACCTGCGATGTTGATGCCGGCACCGGATTTTTGATTGGTTCAAAAAAAGATCTGGAATGTGTGTTTACGCCAGCCAGTCAGGACCAACCAGACGAATGGTATTTCGGCACTGTCACCAAATTCGGTCTAGACATTGGAAAAACCGAGGTAACCATCCTTAAGTGGGTTGTGTTGGGTATCGATATTGATTCCTTACCCCATGGCGCACTGGCAGGAAAATACGCTGGCGTTTCTGCAAGCGGCTCCCTTGGGGTTGGCCTTGGCGTCAATGCTCTTATTGGCGGTTCCAGAAATGGTTTCATCCTCCAGCCCTTCAGTCTCGAAGGCAATGTAGGCTTTAATCTGGCAGTTGGCCTGACAGGAATAACTTTAAAAGCTGGAGACTAATATTTGTCTCCCAAAAGCGAACACCGGTTTTGGGAGACAACCATGGAAACTAGCGGCTAATTTGATCGCTGTTTCTGCTCCAGCTCAGCAAGCAAATCCGAAAAATCGGCAGCACTTGTTCCAGCCTCAAGCGCCTCGCGCATATGTGCTTGCTGCGACTTCGGAGCCAACCCGCCGATCGGCGGATCGCGGTCTAGATTGGTGGGAAACGGATATCCTTCGCCACTAGCTGAAATGACGGCATCAATTTCCGGCTGGGACAGTTTTTTCGCCTCCGCCATTGATTGAAGCACGGGATAAATCGTGCGGGCCATGATGGTGCGATCCACACTCTCCATCGCGCGGCCAAAGGCCGACGAGACCTGCAATAAATTTGCCATTCGCAATATATCACGCGAAACATTATTCCCCGCCCCATGCATCAAAGCAGGATTGAAAAACACAACATCCCCCTTTTTGAGGGGTAGCTGAGTGTAATGTTTAGCAAAATATTCCTGATATTCCTCACGACCAAAAGCCAGATAGCCCTCGAAAAACATCTGCGAAAACGGCAGATACATTGTCGGCCCGCTTTCCAAAGGCATGTCGCAGTGAACCACCGCTCCCTGCAAGGTCAGGATTGGTGAGATATTATGGACATGGGCCGGATATCGAACGATCTGATCCGGGCTCATAAACCCCATATGATAATCGCGGTGAGCGTCTTGCGCGGCCCCACCGGGATTAACGCAATTGACCTGCGCCGTCATTTGATAGGCAGGCCCCAGCCACGCCTCACAAACCGCAGCAATTGAAGGGTTGGAATAATAAAGCGCAAATCCCTCAGGATCGACCATGCAGTGTTTTTCCAGCGCATTCCATACCCGATCATTGGAGCCCGGTTTGGCAAAATGATCATTGCCGCTAATTCCGTCCTGCTTTTCCCGGGCGATCATGGCTTCAAATACGCCGGTGGCTCGATCAACTATCCTCGTATCTGAAAACGCACCCCGAATCACAACAATGCCAGGGCCAGATTTCAAAACGGTAACCCATTCAGCCATCAAAGCCTTACGCTCATCGCCGCAAACCTTTATCGCCTCACTGCTATAAATTGGAACATTGGAAATGACATTCTCAGCAAATGGATAGGTTTCCGCATCGGCTTGTTGCTGGACCAATTCACAAAATTCCGAAAACTTTCCAGCATCTGGCTCCAGCCAAACACTTTCCACATAGCTTTTTGCATCATCGCTTTTAGTCATTTTCCAAGCTCTCCAATCTGCCCCACACTTACAGTCGTTTACAACCGTGATCAGGCTAATAATCGACTACTTCATTCGACAATATCAACACAAATGCTGGCGACAACACTTAACTTTAAACATGTGATGTTTGTTGAATTACCCATCCATGATAAGCCTCCAGTGACTTGGTGAATCAAAGAGCCCTGAAAGCGAGCAAATGCAAGACAATCCCCGGATGCGCAGCAAAAATCGAAAAGCCGTCATCATGGAATTAATCGGTGCAGCTATCTTTTTCGTAGGGCTTGGAATGTATTTCCAGCCCCCCGGCGAAGAACTTTTCACATTAATTATAACGCTGCCAACGCTTGTTAGGCTGGATGTGGCATCGGCCACCGTCATGACCGTTGGTGCCTTGTTCTGGGCCTATGGCAAAGCCACGCGCCATGCGGTTGATACAAAGATCACAGCTGACAAACAAAAATTTCGAAGAGAATTTGGCCTGAAACGTCGCGAAGAAGATAAGCAGGATATTCTATGGGAAACAGAAAAAGCGATTAAAAACCATTATTACATGAGCTGGGCCTATGTCGGCGTGCTGTTCTTGATCGCAGTCGCGATAGTTGCAGACCTCATAGATAAAGGATTTATTTTCAAGAACATTTTGATGTTCGTGATGGTCGGTATCGTTATTACCGCAAAGCTAATGCTCCATGTGGCTCAAAAACCCAAATCGCTCGAAGAAGTTCAAAAAAGCTGGAGCTAACTCACGGTGAGCAGCTCCAGCCAGCAAAACTAGCTAGAGCAAAATTGCTTAGTTGAATGTATCGCAAGATTCCATTCGACCAGTGTCAAAGCCACGCTTGAACCATATTTTTCGCTGTTCAGAGGTTCCGTGGTTAAAGCTTTCAGGCACAACATAGCCCTGTGTACGCCGCTGGATTGTGTCATCGCCAATTTGGTTAGCCGCAACCAGCGCCTCTTCCAGATCGCCTTCATCCAGCCAACCTTCACGCTGCACGTAATAGCCCCAAACACCGGCAAAACAATCGGCCTGCAATTCAACCTTAATCGACATTTGGTTGGCTTCCACCTTGCCCATACGCTGCCGCATCCGGTTAAACTGCGGTAGAATTCCAAGCACATTTTGCACATGGTGGCCAATTTCATGGGTCAACACATAAGCCTGCGCAAAATCTCCCTTTGCTCCAAACTCTTTGGCCAATTGGTCATAAAATGAAAAATCGATATAGGCTTTGCGATCACCCGGGCAATAAAACGGGCCAGAAGCTGCACTTGCAAATCCACAAGCAGAACGCACCTGCCCCCGGAAAATTACCAATTCAGGCGGCTGATATTTCTTGCCGTAAGACTTGAAAATACCGCTCCATACCTCTTCGGTTGAACCAATTATGGTTTCAACAAATTGCCGCATTTCGTCTTCTTTTCCGCCAGTACCAGCCGTGCGGTCAAATCGCGGTGCGGAGGTTTTTGGTGTCATTGTCGGGCCAGTTCCTTGCCCCAATCCACCACCAAGGCCACCCAGCAATGTCAGTGGGTTAATACCCAGAAACCAAAGCACGATGCCGATAATAACGAGCGTACCAATTCCAAAGCCGCCGCCAGCTTGGCGTCTGCCGCCGCCTGTAGGCAGACGAAATCCACCACTGCGACCAATACCGCCGGGCAGGCCCATACCGCTGCCTCCCCCGCTACCACGTATGTCTTTTACATTGGTACTTCTGCGACGACCTTTCCAACGCATGGAATTCTCACTTTGCTCTGCATGAAATAATGGGTTAGCCACCCAACCACGCCCATTTTAAGGAAATCAGCCGGCAAAGCAAACATCATTGCCTATAATCAGTGTTTGATAACAAAAAAGGCACCGCAAAACTTGCGGTGCCTTTTTAATACAACGTGTATCAGGGTGATTACCTGAACATACGTGTCAATTTGCGGAAAAATGCTGAAATTCCGCAGGAAATTTTCGCGTGGGTATGCACATCCATATAGCGTCTCTGCATAGAGCCTTTTGATAAATAAATATCACCTAACATACTATGTTCCTCAGTTACGTTTACGTTCAATTTTCATCATTGCATTACTTATTTTCCTAACTATGCGCACATTGTGCGTTTTTGTCAACAAAAAAGTGCACGAGGTGCATTTCCGTTAATCAAGAACCCAATCGGAAATTGCAAACCAGCCAAAACAGTGTGAAAACATTTCCAGACTAATGCGCATGCAGGGAAGTAGAATACGTAATGACTCCTGAAGAATTCAAAGCCTGGCGAAAAGCCATGCATCTCAAGCAAAAAGATGCTTCTGACCTTTTAGGTCTGAAAAAGCGGGTCATCCAATATTATGAAAAAGGCCAGCGAGACGGCAAGGAAGTGGAAATTCCGAAGACCGTAGAACTCGCTTGTTACGCCCTGTCTGAAGGCGTTAAATCCTATAGTGGGCCAAGCGAACAAACTCCAAAAGTGTCCGACTAGGCCTCACTATCCGACGATAGATTTTCGTAGCGCTTCAAGCAGGCATCTCACATCTTTCTCAGTGACGTGCAGATGCGGCGAAAACCGTATGGCGTTCCCACGTTTACTTAGATGAACACCGTGCTGCATTAACTCGGATACCAAATCCCCTTGATAGCCATTTGGTAACACTGCCCCGAACATATGCGGGCATCGCTGGTTGATGTAGGGAACATCAAACCCCATCCCTTCAAGTTCACGAATGATCGTCTGGTTTATCGACGATAATGTATCAGCAATATTCTCAATGCCCCATTCTTCGATTTGTTCCAGCGCAGCAATTGCACCGGGAAGGATAGTGGGAATGCATTTTTCTCCCATATCAAACCGGCGTGCACCGGGCATATAGACATTTGAATATTTTACCAGACCAGAGAAGTCCTCAGCATTTTGGCGGGCCAGCCACACTTCCTCCAACGGGCGAGCATCGCGCCATTCCTCGCTAACGTATAAAATTCCAAAACCATAAGGGCATAGCAGCCATTTATACCCAGCCGCGATCAGGAAATCGGGCCTTACATTTTCTATTGAAAAAGGCATGGCACCCAGAGATTGCGTCGCATCAATCACAAATATTGCATTCACTTCACGACAAGCTGCACCAATTGCCTCCAGATCAATATAAGCCCCATTGGTCCAATGACACGAAGATAGCGCCACCACCTTCACCTTGGAATCCAACCCATTTAAAATGGCCTCGGTCCAGTTTCCATTCTGCGGTGTCGGAATTGTTTTTATTTCTGCCCCCGTTTCATTGGCTGTTCTTTGCCAAGGCAAAACATTGCTCGGAAATTCTTCATCAATCAGCAGGATTAGATCGCCCGGCCCAAGACTTGGTTCAATCGCCCTCGCTGCGGTACTTATGCCATAGCTTGCCGCTGGAATAATCGCATATCCATCAGCATCGCCGCCAAAAAGCCGTGCTGAAAGTGTACGGATTGTTTCAGCATTGGTGAAAAACCTGTCAGCCGTTCGATCCCACGGATGGCTTTTCTCAGTCACACCTTCCATCAATCGCTTGCGGGATTCCCGTAATAAAGGGGAATTGGTTGCTGAATTAAAAAAAGCAACATCCTCTGGGATATCAAACAATTGTCTTTGTGAAGGTAGTTTGCTCATGGTCGGTTTCTCAT
This sequence comes from Rhizobiaceae bacterium, assembly GCA_016763155.1. Lineage (GTDB taxonomy): Bacteria > Pseudomonadota > Alphaproteobacteria > Rhizobiales > Rhizobiaceae. Next base: position 25,127 of record JAESUH010000186.1, on the reverse strand, counting down.
CCACTATCTGCAAAATTACGAGAAACTTATCTTAGAAGTACCATCCAATTGATCAAGTTCTTTGAAGCCAATTTTAAGCTTTCAACTGCTAAGGATCCTTCGATAGAAGCAAGCAGGTTAAAACTGTTTGGGAAAAGTACAAAATAAGGGGTTCGTTCCTCTTCCAAAGCCTGACCCTTTACCCTATAAGGCCGTTTCAGCCACACTTGAAAATTAACCCATCCGGGCCGCAAATCGTTGCCCGGAATTTCGTGCGAGAAAAGACGGACAACCATGCCTAAGCGCCAGGACATTGATTCAATACTTATTATCGGCGCAGGGCCAATTGTTATTGGTCAGGCTTGTGAATTTGACTATTCCGGCACTCAGGCCTGTAAGGCCCTGAAAGCGGAAGGTTACCGGATCATTCTGGTTAACTCAAATCCGGCCACAATCATGACCGACCCGGATCTGGCTGATGCAACTTATATCGAGCCAATCACTCCGGAAATCGTCGAAAAAATCATTCAACGCGAACTTGCCGAGCGCCCTGATGCAAAGCTCGTACTCCTGCCCACCATGGGCGGCCAAACCGCATTGAACACAGCCCTTTCATTGAAAAAAATGGGCACGCTCGATAAATACGGTGTGGAAATGATCGGCGCCGATGCAGCAGCAATCGATAAGGCTGAAGACCGCGACCTGTTCCGCACAGCAATGCACAAAATTGGCCTCGCCACCCCCATTTCCTCTTTCGTGAATACCAGCGATCTTAAAAAGCGGTTTCAGGATGAATTTGAGGTCGGACTGGCTGACGCAAAAAAATCTGATACAGAAGAAACCTTCCGCAAGGAATGGGCTGATGGAGAAACTCTGCGCCAAGAAGAGCATCGCCTCACTGCACAAATGATGGCATTAAAAGCCAGCAAGAAAACCGGCATGCCAACCATCGTGCGCCCATCCTTTACCATGGGTGGCCAGGGCGGCGGCATCGCTTATACGCTGGAAGAACTTTACGAACTGGTTCTGGGCGGCGTTGAAGCATCACCAACCAATGAAGTGCTGGTTGAAGAATCCGTACTCGGCTGGAAAGAGTTCGAGATGGAAGTGGTCCGCGATAAAGCGGACAACTGCATCATCATTTGCTCAATTGAAAACATTGACCCAATGGGAGTTCACACCGGCGATAGTATTACGGTCGCCCCTGCCCTCACCTTGAGCGACAAAGAATATCAAATAATGCGTAACGCTTCGATTGCAGTGCTGCGTGAAATCGGCGTTGAAACTGGCGGCTCCAATGTGCAGTTTGCGGTCAACCCCGCCGATGGCCGTATGGTAGTTATCGAGATGAACCCGCGTGTATCGCGGTCATCAGCACTGGCCTCCAAAGCAACCGGTTTTCCAATCGCCAAAGTGGCCGCCCGCCTTGCTGTCGGCTACACGCTGGATGAATTGGATAACGATATCACAGGCGGCGCAACGCCAGCCTCATTCGAACCATCAATCGATTATGTGGTCACAAAAATTCCGCGCTTTGCCTTTGAGAAATTTCCAGCCGCATCTGATGTGCTTACCACATCAATGAAATCTGTAGGCGAAGTCATGGCCATCGGCCGGACATTCCCCGAGAGCCTGCAAAAAGCATTGCGTGGCCTCGAAACCGACCTTGATGGTCTTGATGACATCGAGATCGAAGGCATGGGTGCTGGTGAAGATAAGAACGCCATTCGCGCCGCCCTTGGCACACCGCGCCCTGATCGCCTGTTAAAAGTTGCTCAGGCCATGCGCGAGGGTGCTTCACTGGAAGCCATTCATGCTTCATGCAAAATCGACCCATGGTTCCTGGAGCAGATCAAACTGATCGTTGATACGGAAGAACGGATCAAAGAGCACGGTCTTCCAACGGACGAGCAAAACATGCGTGCCATCAAGGCACTCGGTTTTTCAGATGCAAGACTTGCAACCCTCACCGGTAAATCTGATAGCGATGTCGCCTCCGCAAGACGCGCGATGAACGTGCGTCCAGCTTTCAAACGCATCGATACATGTGCTGCGGAATTCGCCTCACCGACGGCCTATATGTATTCCACTTACGAGGTACCATTTTGTGGTGAAGTTGTTAGCGAAACTCAAACTTCCTCCCGCGACAAGGTAATCATTCTCGGCGGCGGGCCAAACCGTATTGGCCAGGGCATTGAATTTGATTATTGCTGTTGCCATGCAGCCTTTGCACTTAAGGATGCTGGCCTTGAATCAATCATGATCAACTGTAATCCGGACACAGTCTCTACCGATTACGACACTTCCGACCGGCTCTATTTTGAATCTTTGACCATCGAAGATGTCATGGAAGTCATCCATGTGGAAAAGGAAGCAGGAACGCTGAAAGGCGTGATCGTACAATTTGGCGGACAAACCCCGTTAAAACTTGCCAACGATTTGGAAAATGCAGGCGTACCGATATTAGGCACCTCCCCTGACGCCATTGATCTGGCCGAAGACAGAGACCGGTTTCAGGAATTATTACATAAGCTAAATCTGAAACAGCCCAATAACGGCATTGCCCGTAATGCTGAAGAAGCAAAAGTAATTGTCGGAAGAATCGGCTATCCCGTAGTCATTCGCCCATCCTATGTGCTTGGCGGGCGTGGCATGGAAATTGTCCATAACGAAACCCAGTTTGACCGCTACATCAAGGAAGCGGTCATCGTTTCCGGCAAGGCGCCCGTTTTAATTGACAGTTATTTGCAAGACGCTGTTGAAGTGGATGTGGACTGCCTTTGTGATGGCAAGGACACGTTTGTTTGCGGCATCATGGAACATATCGAGGAAGCTGGCATCCATTCAGGCGATAGCGCTTGTTCCCTGCCTGCACACAATTTATCCGCCGAGACCCTTAAAGAGTTAGAGCGTCAAACCCGCGAGATGGCATTGGCCCTCAATGTAGGCGGATTGATGAATGTGCAATACGCCATTAAAGGCGATGATATTTACGTTCTTGAAGTAAATCCACGCGCCTCCCGTACCGTGCCATTTGTTGCAAAAACCATCGGCGCTCCCATTGCAAAAATTGCAGCGCGTATCATGGCTGGTGCCAGCCTTGAAGCCGCCATGGCCGATTATGGCGGCAAACCTGATGTGGCAGGACTGAAACATATCGCAGTCAAAGAAGCCGTATTCCCCTTCGCCAGATTTCCCGGCGTCGATACTTTGCTTGGACCGGAAATGCGTTCCACTGGCGAAGTTATGGGGCTTGATGATAAATTCCCCATGGCATTTGCAAAATCCCAACTTGGCGCAGGCATTACCCTGCCCTTGAGTGGCACCGTGTTTGTTTCCATTAAAGATCATGACAAACCGCGCATCCTGCCAGCAGTCCAGCGACTGCATAAACTTGGTTTCAAAATTCTGGCAACCGGCGGAAGCCATCGCTATTTCACAGAAAACGGGATTCCAAGCGAGCGCATCAACAAGGTGCTTGAAGGGCGTCCTCATGTGGAAGACGCAATTCACAACAAGCAGGTTCAGCTTCTGTTTAACACCACACATGGGATGAAAGCAGTTTCAGACAGCCGCTCATTGCGTCAAACAGCACTACTCCAGCGGGTTCCTTATTACACCACTATTGCCGGGGCTCTGGCAGTAGCGGAGGCCATTGAGGCATTGATTGATGGACCAATGACAGTAAAATCCTTGCAGGAGTTTTTCGCATAATTACTGAATGTGTGAAAAAGTTAGAAAATACTGGAAATTTTAGAAGATAATCTGCTATATAGAGCTATAAATGAAAGCGATGCGGCCACGAATTTGCGTTCGGGGGCCGTTTTCTTTTGGTGAAAATTTCAATTGAACACGTCCAAGTGTTCTCCAAAAGAGCATCGCCTGTGCAGATCTTGGGGTTAAACTATGGATAAATTTCCAATGACTGAGGGCGGCCACGCCGATCTCGTCGCAGAATCAAAACGTCGCCAATCGCAAGATCGTCCATCGATCATTCGCGATATCGCGGAAGCTCGCGCCCATGGCGATTTGTCGGAAAATGCCGAATATCACGCAGCTAAAGAGCAGCAAAGCCTGAACGAGGGCCGCATCGCGGAACTCGAAGAATTGCTAACTCTGGCTGAAATCATCGACGTCAAAAGCCTCACCGGCGATAGCATCAAATTTGGTGCTACAGTGCAACTCGTTGACGAAGACACTGACGAAGAAAAGACTTATCAGATTGTGGGCGATCAGGAAGCAGATGTGAAAAAGGGAAAAATATCTATTTCTTCCCCGATTTCGCGTGCTTTGATTGGAAAATCCGAGGGTGACAGCGTTGAAGTTGTAGCTCCCGGCGGTGCAAAAGCCTACGAAATTCTATCTGTGAAATTCATTTAGTCAGGATGATCGGGCAATGGAAGTTATCGCGCCCAATCTAAACCGCAGATTATCTGGCGTTACTTCTACGATTGTCCGCCTTGTGCCCCTGCAGGCAAAATCCATCGATATCACCAGCTTTGGCGTAGGATTACCTGATTATATCCCTAAAATCTCTCTGGGGAGCTTACTCACATTGGGGTTTCGTCAGAGCAGCCCGATGGTTTGGCACGCACGCCGAAACCTGGAAATGTTGTTGGGCCTATTCCTGAAACACATCCTACGGCAAAATATCAAGCTGCTTTTCACCTCCGCTTCCCAGCGTGAGCATAGTGGCTATACCAGATTTTTGATCCGCCAGATGGACAAGGTCGTTGCCACATCAAAAGCTGGAAAATCCTATCTCAAAGTGCCAGCAAGCGTGATTTATCATGGCATAAACACCGACGATTTCCAACCACCGGCCTCCACAGAAGAGGTAAGAAGCTCTCTCGACCTGCCAAATCTAAAACTGATCGGTTGTTTTGGCCGTATCCGGGCACAAAAGGGAACGGATTTATTCGTCGATACCATGCTCGAACTTCTGCCAAATCATCCTGAATGGGGAGCAGTCATTCTGGGTCGTGCAACCGAGCAACACACCGGCTTTCTGGCCGAATTGAAATCAAAGGTTTCAAATGCTGGCCTAAGCGAGCGCATCCTGTTTGCAGGCGAAGTCCCGGTTGATAAAATTGCGAAATGGTATCAAGCGCTTGAATTGTTTGTAGCCCCCCAAAGGTGGGAAGGTTTTGGCCTCACCCCATTGGAAGCCATGGCCTGCGGCACACCGGTGGTTGCAACTAGAGTTGGCGCTTTTCCTGAATTGATCCTTGAAGATGAAACAGGCCATTTGATCGACCGCGACAATCTTGCACAGATGGTCGAAGCCGTTGAAAAAACAATCACCAACGACAAAGATCGCGAACGTTTTTCCATCAACAGCCGCACTCATATGGTTGAAAATTTTGACATTTCCGTTGAAGCAGGAAAGCTGATTGAGACTTACCGAAAAATGCTCTGACCCTTCAGAGAAATAAATTTCGCTATCTTCCACAGCTTCTGTTTTCCAGCCCTTGAAATCAGGTCCTGCCAATGGCTATTTAACTTCTAAACTAACCTCACGCCTAGGATCCCATTCATGGAACCCATTCACACCAAATGTCTCATCATCGGTTCAGGACCGGCAGGTTATACGGCAGCAATCTATGCAGCACGCGCATTGTTAGAGCCCGTTCTGGTTGCAGGGCTTGAACAGGGCGGCCAATTGACCATCACCACCGAAGTGGAAAATTATCCGGGCTTTGCCGATCCTATCCAGGGACCATGGCTCATGGAACAAATGCTGGCGCAAGCCAATAATGTGGGTGCAAATGTAATCAACGACCACATTGTCGAAGTCGATTTGAACGTCCGTCCATTTAAGGCTGTCGGAGATTCTGGACAAATATTCACCGGCGATACACTGATCATTTGCACAGGTGCAAAAGCCAAATGGCTTGGCCTGCCCTCAGAAGAAAAATTCATGGGCTTCGGCGTTTCAGCCTGCGCAACTTGCGATGGCTTCTTCTACCGCGACAAGGAAGTGGCCGTCATCGGCGGCGGGAACACCGCTGTGGAAGAGGCGCTTTATCTGTCTAACCTTGCTTCCAAGGTCACCTTGATCCATCGCCGCGATGAATTGCGCTCCGAGCGCATTTTGCAGCAGCGTTTGTTTGCCAAGGATAATGTAGATATTCTTTGGGATAGCGAACTTGCTGAAATCACAGGCAAAGATGGCTTTCCACCATCCGCCACAGGTATTAAAATTAAGAATACAAAATCCGGCGAAATCACTGACATGGCGCTGGATGGTATTTTCATCGCAATTGGTCATGCGCCGCAAACAGAGTTGTTTGAAGGCACGTTGAAAAAGAAACCATCCGGTTATTTATGGACTGCACCAGATTCCACAGCCACTGAAATTCCCGGCGTATTTGCAGCTGGCGACATCACAGATGACACCTTCCGCCAAGCGGTAACAGCGGCAGGCATGGGGTGCATGGCAGCGCTCGAAGTAGAAAAATACCTTGCTGGAATCGAAAATATTAGCAAAGCTGCTGAGTAACACTCCAAATTTGCCTGTGAGCGCGGCTCAGGCAAGTTCGATAAATAACTAATTAAGGCATCAATTGTCTTAGCAAAAGAGGCAGAAACTGCCCGACGGGGAGCGTTATGGATTGGGATAAGCTGCGTGTATTTCACGCCGTGGCTGAGGCTGGTAGTTTCACCAATGCAGCCAACAAACTGAATTTGAGTCAGTCTGCAATATCACGCCAAATTAGCGGTTTGGAACAGGACCTTGGCGTCTCACTTTTCAACCGCCATGCGCGCGGTCTGGTTATGACCGAACAGGGCGAAACCCTATACCACACGGCTCGCGACGTATTGATGAAGCTCGACGCTGTGCAAAACAAGCTGACGGATTCCAAAGAAAAACCCGAAGGAAAACTGCGTGTTACCACCACGGTGGGACTTGGCATTGGCTGGCTAACCCCCAGAGTGCCTGAATTTCTGGACCTTTATCCAGATGTACGGCTGCAATTATTGTTGGAAAATGAGGAACTTAATCTGGCCACACGCCAGGCCGATTGCGCCATCAGGTTGCGCCAGCCAACCCAGCCTGACTTGATACAGCGACGCCTGTTCACGGTGCATTTTCACATCTTCGCCTCCCCCAGCTATGTCAAACGATTTGGCCAGCCGGTTAATGTGGACGATTTGGATAATCATCGCATCGCTACATTTGGTCAAAATGCACCAGCCTATCTGTCCGGACTGAATTCACTGATGACCTCAGGTATGCCTGCCCACAAGACGCGCACCCCAACCTTTGAAGCGAATAATATTCAGGCACTGCGCAAGGTGGTAGAATCAGGCATGGCCATCGCGCTTTTGCCCGATTACATCGTTTCTGAACAACACAACCTCATCCATTTGATGCCAGATTTCGAATCGCCGACCTTCGACACCTATTTTTGTTACACCGAAGAACTGCGCAGCTCTGCGAAGCTGAAAGCGTTTCGTGATTTTCTAATCGGCAAGGCGCGTCAGTGGAAATATTAGGGTCAGACCTTAAAATATGAAAAACATCAGTTTTCACGATGCCGATCACCTGCTTTCATGGACCGGAATTGCCAACGCCATAGAAGCCGGCCACAAATTACCGAAGGCTGATATTGGCGATCTATTGTTAGAAAATTCCGGACGTAGCCTGTTAAACCGCGGCGCATGGATTGACGGTCTCGGCATGTTGCTCAAATCAATGAGTATTTTTCCTGAAAATACAGACCGTCCAACGGTTCAGGGCGCGGCCCTATTGTTTGACGGAAACACAGGTTCTCCAACAGCCGTAATTGATGGTGTATTGCTGACCAAATGGAAAACGGCAGGTGACAGCGTCCTTGCAGCACGAATTCTTGCACCACCCAACCCTACAAGCCTATTGGTAGTGGGCGCAGGTACAGTGGCCAATTCATTGTATCATGCCTATTTGGAAATTTTTCCTTCGCTGAATAAGCTGACTATCTGGAACCGCTCCCCCGAAAGAGCGGAAGTTCTGGCAAAGGAACTGGCGTCCAGCAATATCGCAATTGAAATCTCCCACGATCTGGAAGCTTCCGCAGGTGAAGCCGACATTATCTCATGTGCCACCATGTCGAACACACCGATATTACATGGCGATTGGATAAGCCCCGGGACCCATGTGGATCTGATCGGGGCATTCAAACCCGATATGCGCGAGGCCGATGATGCGTTATTGCAGAAGTCGGAGCTGTTTGTCGATTCCTACGAAACCACCCTGCGCCACATTGGAGAATTAATGATCCCCCTAAAAAGCGGAGCAATCAAAACCAGTGATGTTCGCGGGGATTTCTATAATTTATGTAACGGTGGCACCGCCCGTTCGGGCAGCGAGGCCATCACGGTCTTCAAAAATGGCGGTGGCGCCCATTTAGACCTTATGACCGCCGCCTATATCTGCGAATCACTTGACCAGGTTTAGGCCGCGCATTGGTCAATATTTATTTTCCAAAAATGCGTCGAAAAAGTCGAAATTCTCATTGATAGATAAAATATCACTAGTATTACCCTGATTTTGGCCAATATTTGCCCGTATTATGATCTGAGTGCATAGCTGGCTTGCGATTTTATCCCTTGTAGAAGTGGTTAACATATTCAATAATTGGGGCAGTTGTACATTCATTGCCAATTCCTCCCGGCAATAATGTTAGTTCAACTGTTCCCCTCTTGGAGGCATATTTGTCTTCAAACTGTAGCCGGGTATTTATTGCCCGGCTTTTTTTTGCCTAAAACACATTTGGGGTGTGGTTATAGAGTTAAGAGTGGCATCAGCGATACAGTTGCTGTCCTTCAATATTCTCATAGAGGGAGGCAACCTGCTCGCCATAACCATTGAATAATAAGGTCGGAACCTTTTCACGCGTATGCAAAATGGTCTCGTTCGCCTGAGACCAGCGCGGATGGGAAACTTCAGGATTCACATTGGCCCAAAACCCATATTCATTGGCATTGAGTTGCTCCCAAAAACTCTTTGGACGCTTGTCGGTAAAACTAATCTTGACGATGGATTTGATAGATTTAAAACCATATTTCCAAGGTAGGGCCAATCTCAAGGGAGAACCGAACTGCTTGGCAAGCGGTTTGCCATAGGCGCCAGTCACCATGAAGGCAAGATCATTGGTCGCTTCTTCAATTGTTATTGCTTCAACATAGGGCCAAGGATACCAGGTCTGTTTTTGGCCAGTAGCAACGTCCGGGTCAGAAAAAGTTTCAAACCGCACATATTTAGCTCCAGATGTAGGCTTGGCAAGCGCTACCAGCTTGCTCAGAGAGAATCCGGACCAAGGCACAGTCATTGACCACGCTTCCACACAGCGGTGGCGATAAAGGCGCTCTTCAAGCGGCATCTTTGCTAGAAGATCATCAATCCCGATGGTCATCGGTTTTTCAACCAGCCCATCAATGGTAACTTCCCATGGTCGAATTTTTAAACTCTGGGCAGCAGCCGCAATCTGCTTGTGAGAACCAAATTCATAAAAGTTATTATAAGCGGCATTGATCTTTTCCGGCGTAATATCCCTCTCCAGCTTAAACGCTTCATTGCGCTTAACCGGATAGAGGCCAGCACTTGGGTCTTCAGCAGCGATTGCTTCGCTCGCGCCGTATAAGGACCCAGTAATTCCAGCAACAAGCCCTGCCCCGATACCAAGTCCTTTCAAAAGCTCCCGGCGATTGAAAAATGCAGCTTCCGGTGTGGCATCATTTTCCGATAATGCCCAGCTTGGACGATTGGCACGATAAGCACACAAATTCGAATATTGTTTGGGGTTTTCCATGACATCATCGCTCCATCTAATCAGGTCCAACAGGATATTCCAAAAGACCAGATAAACTAGGAACAAAATTGAGAGAGATTCAATGAACAATTTCTCACAATTACGTCAAAAGTCGGGGGCTAATAGAAAGCTGGATCTTAAGTCTTGAGCCTAGAACTTTTCAATCGTCGCGCCTTCGGCGGCAAGTTCATCCTTGGAAGCACATAATGCCCACAAGCGCGAACGCCACCAGGTTTTAGGCTTGGGTGATGCGATGGCACCACATTGCGATATATCAGCTAGACCGCGTGGAATTCTAATTTGAACTGAAGAAGACCTATCACGCTGTATCAGGGACGAATCCGCTCCGCTGCCAAATGCATAACGAACACCAAAATGTGCGGCTGAATAATCATCTTCACCAATTTCAGCATCCCCATATACGCTCCAACCTGAAGAATTCGGGTTCAAAGCCTCAAAGGATATATTGGCAACGTTGCCCCTGGAGGTTCCGCGATGACCAATGGATGCGCGAAAATTGTCGGTAAAATAGTATGCGAGATCTATTTCATCAAACCAAGTGGTGTAAACATGCTGTCCAAATCGCGCCGCGATGAGAACATCAACAGTAAATCGTTCATGATAGAGCGAGCCTTCGAAGCCAACGCGTCCATTATGCTCCGGATTTATATAGGTATAATCACCATAGATCCCGAACATTCCAATGCCAGGGTCACGCCAGAATATATGCAATCCAGCAGCAGCACTTGAATAATCGCTGTCGTAGGATCCAACCCCCAGATCAACCTGGGTCCCAAACGAAGACCCGAGAGGGATAGTGAACGACCCTATAAACATGTGATTCGATTTACCATCTACCACTCCGCCTTCAAGCGAAGTGGAGAAATTGATGCCGGATACAGCGTTAACTTGTTGCGCAATCGGTGTAGAATCAAACAACTCAGCCGAAAACGCTCCAGGCACACTCGCTAGAACAAACAATGCAACGCTTGCAAAGATCAGCCTGAGACAGCTCAAATCCACGACTCCAAAATCGAATTAGCTCGTTCTTTAGCTTATTTTTTTCATTCTGAAAACAGGCAATTACGCAAATGAAGCCCAATTAATGCTATTTTTCAATACAGCGTTAATTATAACACGGGTCACTACTTTAGAGCGGCGCAAAAACGCTGTATACGTTCGCATGCATTTGTCAGCGCTTCAGTAGAAGTAGCGTAGGAAACCCTGAAATTGGGGCCAAGGCCAAATGCTGTGCCATGCACAACCGCAACCCCTTCAGTTTCCAGCAATTCTGTGACGAAATCCTCATCATTTTCAAGTACTTTTCCGCTCGGAGCCGTTTTTCCCATGCAAGCCTTTACTGATGGGTAGACATAAAATGCCCCCTCAGGGTTTGGACAAACAATGCCAGTGGCCTGATTGAGCATGGAAACCACCAAATCCCGGCGTTCTTCAAAGATCGCCCGGCGCTCGGCAATGAAATCCTGCGGTCCGTTCAGCGCTTCAACAGCCGCCCATTGCGCAATAGAACACGCGCCAGAAGTTTGCTGGCTTTGAATTTTATTCATTGCATCGATAATTATTTTGGGGCCGCCCGCATAGCCAATTCGCCACCCGGTCATGGCATAGGCTTTTGAAACACCGTTCATGGTCAAGGTGCGCTCATATAATTTAGGCTCGACCTCGGCAGGGGTCACAAAAGTGAAATCCCCATAGCAAAGGTGTTCATACATATCATCGCTCAAAATCCACACATGTGGATGTTTCAGCAACACATCGGTCAATGATTTCAGTTCATCATATGTATAAGCAGCACCAGACGGATTGGATGGTGAGTTGAACACCAGCCATTTGGTCTTCGGCGTAATTGCTGCGTCCAATTGTTCTGCAGTTAGTTTGAAATCGTTTTCCATGGTTGTATCGACAATCACTGGCGATCCACCATTGAGCAGAACCATATCTGGATAACTGACCCAATAGGGTGCAGGAATCAGCACTTCATCGCCCGGGTTCATTGTCGCAACGAAGGCATTATACAAAATTTGTTTGCCGCCAGTACCAACGATAATTTGGTCCGGTGTATATTCCAGATTATTTTCCCGTTTGAATTTGGCGCAAATTGCCTCGCGTAATTCCATAATACCAGGGACTGGCGTATATTTGGTCTCGCCGCGATTAATCGCGTCAATTGCCGCCGCCTTGATATTATCCGGCGTATCAAAATCGGGCTCCCCTGCCCCAAGGCCAATAACGTCGCGTCCGGCCGCCTTCAATTCCCGACCTTTTTGCGCAACTGCGATGGTTGCAGATGGAACGACGCGGGAAAGTGTGTCGGCGATAAAGGCCATGATAAAGCTCCGTTGAATGTATGTGCCAAAGAAAAAAGTTAGATATTTTCAGCTTAGCCGCAAGCCAGACCCGAATAAAATTCAACGGAAGGGCCAACTGCTACACCGTAAATTTCCTATGCCCATTTAGACCATTTTGCAAGCCTGATCGGCGACAGAATCTCAATCGCTACCTAGGGTCACACCTGAGGTATCCGGCCTTCGGTTTGGCCGGGCGATAACATCGCCATCTTGACCACCTCTTGTCTGTACCAAACCGTCAATCGGAACCAGCGCAACAGGGGCAGGCCGCTCCATTGGCTGGGGGATACAATTCAACACTTGTGAGATCGTTTTTGTCTTCTGCTTTTTCTTTTTGCTCTTGCTGGGTCGACGTTTGGATTTGGTTTTTGTTTTGACAATCTCTATTTTTTGCAGCTCAGCCTTGGCCAACTCTTCAGGTGTTTTCTCTACACACTCCAAAAGCGGTCTCTTATCTGGCATGGGAATGATATTGCTCGGCGTTCCGCCAATGGCGGTAACCCGCAACCCGTTCGGGTTTGGTCCGGTCGCTTTGCCAAGCCGTATGCGATGATAGTCTCCAATGCGCACAGGCGCGTGCATATAGGTGGCTTCCCGCTCCTTTAATGTCAAAACACGGGTGACGTCAGTTTTAGCTTTTGCCGCATTTCTTTTTGCAGCTTCCCGCGCTGCTTTCTTCTGGGCCTTGGTCTTTCTTCTGGGTCTGCAAATATCACTGCTAATATCAGCAGGTACGGAATCAACACCAATCACGGCCGGTAAATTAGCCATGGTATAAAGTCCAAACCCTTGTGGCTTTTCAAAAGCCTTGTGCAAAAGGCCAGCCGCGCGCGCATTACGATGCCGCCCTGTTCGCTCTCCAAGCACTACCGCAATCAACCGTTTTGTTTTGCCTTCAAGCTTTCGTTCCGCTGTCACCACTATATTATAGCCGGAAGCACATACAAACCCTGTCTTCATACCGGTGGTGCCATCAAACCGCGTCAGCAAACGGTTATAATTGCGCAGCCGAACCCTGCCCGCAATCAGTCCCGGAATTTTAAAATAGCCAGCGTGCTGAGGAAAATCCTTTTGTATGGCAAGCGTCAATCGCGCCATATCCACCGCATTGGTAAACTGCTTGGAATTGGGCAGGCCATTTGGATTCATGAACTGGGTATTATTCATCCCCAATCGCCGGGCATGAGAATTCATCAAAGCAACAAATGCTTCTTCACTTCCCGCAACCGCCTCTCCCAAGGCCATGGCAACATCATTGGCAGATTTGACCATGATGATTTTTATCGCTTGATCGATGGAAAGCACAGTTCCCAACGGATAACCCATTTTTGAAGGCGGTTGGGCCAGTGCGTGGCCAGAGATTGCCACTGGAGAATTGAATGTTAAATGCTGCAATTTGATTGCATGAAAGGTCACATAGGCGGTCATCATTTTGGTAAGCGATGCCGGTGCCCAGCGCCTGTGCGCATCCTGATGAAAAATCACCCGCTGACTATCTGCATCAATCACCACATAGGGTTGAGCAGCAGCACTTGAAGCTCCCGCGAGAACGCCTGCGAAGATCATCACAGTCAACAATAGTAGATGTCGCAGATGGTTTAAAAACACTCTGAAAATACCGTCGCACCACATGCTCTAGTCACTTTACCTTAATATGGCACCCCATCTCGCACAGTTTTGTCAGAAAAATTGATAAACAACAATGAAAAAAATCCTGGTTCAACCTGAGCAATCCTCCGCGATCATTTTCATCCTGCCCAAAAATCAACACACAAACTGTCCGAGCCTGCCTTAATTCACTCCAATCATCGCCCAAATGTTTTGTTGTTTTGCATCAGAGCGAACCGGAGTTTGAGGAAGAAATCATGTTTGACCATTTTGAACAAAGAAATCTAGTAGCAACGTCTGCATCAAAAAAGCCTGAGGTAAGCACCCCAATGGTGATTTTGGTTGTTATCGCGTCATTCATAATTTCCATGCTTTCGGCCCTCTACCCGACGCAGGCCGCAGAACAGCCAAAGCAGGAAATCAAGCTGGCCGCGGTAAAACTTGTGAGACCCAATGATGTAAATTCCGGCACTTTACTGCTGCCCACAAAGCGTGAGGGTTTTTATGTTGAAGCGCCCAGACTTGCAACAAGTGTCAATATCGACATATCCGGCCCCATTGCCCGGGCAACGGTGATCCAGCGTTTTGAAAACCCTACCCAAGGCTGGATTGAAGGCATCTATGTCTTTCCCCTTCCTGATGACAGTGCTGTAGATACGCTGAAAATGAAAATTGGTGATCGTGTGATAGAGGGCCTGATCAAGCCACGTGCCAAAGCCCGCGAGATTTATGAACAGGCAAAACGCGAAGGCAAGAAAGCAGCGCTGCTTGAACAGCAAAGACCCAACATCTTCACCAGTGCTGTTGCCAATATTGGCCCCGGTGAAACCATAATTATCCAGATTGAATATCAACAAACCGTCAAACAAGATGCAGGCACTTTCTCTCTGCGCTTTCCTATGGTTGTGGCCCCCAGATATAATCCAAAACCGATCATCCAGTCCGTGGATTTTAAACCTGGCGGATCCGGTTGGGGGCAAATTGATCCTGTACCCGACAGAGATAAAATCACCCCTCCGGTTCTTGATCCGCGTACCAACACGAAAATCAATCCGGTTCAGCTGAGCGTTCGTCTTGCAGCAGGTTTTCCTCTCGATACCGTCATCAGTCACCACCATAAAATAGATATCAAAGACGTAGAGGATGATATCAAAACCTTGAGCCTCACCGGAAATGAAGTACCTGCCGACCGGGACTTTGAACTCAGCTGGACCGCCAAGGGAACGGCTCCCACTGCCGCGCTATTTCAGGAAAAAGTCGGTGAGCAAAACTATATTTTGGCGATGATCACGCCTCCAAAACTGACACAGAATCAACTTGCCCAAATTGCAAAAAAAGACCGCGAGATCATTTTCGTAATTGATAATTCCGGTTCCATGAGTGGCCAATCTATTGCTCAGGCGCGCCTTAGCCTTGAGACAGCCTTGAAGCGGCTGAACTCGAAAGATCGGTTCAACATTGTTCGCTTCAATAACACCCATGAGATGCTGTTTAATACAGCTGTACCTGCCGACCGTGAAAACCTGGATATCGCGTTGAATTTTGTCCGCAATATTCAGGCCCGCGGTGGCACCGAAATGCTTGGAGCCCTTCGCATGGCGCTTCGCGATAGCGCACCGACCAGCACCGATCGTGTACGGCAGGTAGTTTTCATTACTGATGGAGCCATTGGTAATGAAGATCAATTATTCCATGAAATCGACAAGAACCTCGGCCGTTCGCGGGTGTTCACTATTGGCATCGGCTCTGCGCCAAACTCATTTTTCATGAACCGTGCAGCGGAAATCGGTCGCGGAACAGCCACCCATATTGGTGACGTATCCCAAGTTGCAGAGCGCATGAACACATTATTCAAGAAACTCGAAAACCCGGTTCTCACCGGGCTAAGGGCAGTGGTATCAGGTGGAGTTTTGTCTGAGGTAACGCCTGATCCACTGCCCGATCTATATTTAGGCGAACCCATTATTCTGTCCGCAGAAATGGCAAATGTCTCAGGTAAACTCACCCTTGAGGGAGACTATGCGGGCACACCGTGGCAGATCAATATTGATCTAGCCAAAGCAACCAAAGGTTCTGGTATTGGAAAATTTTGGGCACGGCGTAAAATTGCATCACTGGAAACAAAACGGGCAAGCACTGCAAATGCTGCTCCCTATGATCAGCAAATCGAAAAAACAGCGCTGGAGCATCATCTGGTCAGCCGTCTCACATCATTGGTTGCGGTTGATGTTTCTAAATCCCGTCCGGGTGGCGAGCGGCTAAACACAAAAAATCTGGCGACAAACCTGCCTGATGGCTGGGATTTTGACAGCGTATTTGGCGAAAGTGATGAGGCCCCATCCGTGAGCCCCACAAAACGCCGCACCATGACTCGAGGGTTTAACCAAAAAATTGCAGAATTGGTTATGTCCGCCCCTTCTTCATCGGGAATAGGCTCAGGCATCGCAGCCATGTCCAAACGGACAAAACCAACCAGTGCCAATCGCTCGGTAATCCTGCCAAAAACGGCAACCCCGGCTGATCGAAATATCATTTTGGGAATTTTATTGCTGCTATTGGCGAGCATGACCTGGATGACTGCGAAAATGTGGCGGGGCGCTGGTAAAAGTGCGCTCGCAAGCGAAAAGCGCAAACCCGGCAACTTCAACCTATTGCCATAAATCAGGATCGGGTAAAACCATGTTGAAAAACAACAATCCACTCCGCTCTCTTATGCGAATAGTGGTGATTATGACGGCGCTAGCAGGGCTTGCTTTCATTGCAGAT
Source organism: Rhizobiaceae bacterium (assembly GCA_016763155.1). Taxonomy (GTDB): domain Bacteria; phylum Pseudomonadota; class Alphaproteobacteria; order Rhizobiales; family Rhizobiaceae. Next base: position 8,611 of record JAESUH010000186.1, on the reverse strand, counting down.
GGCTTGTGGATCAAGGCCAAAGCAGTGATTGCCCAAGTCCTGTTGGATCGTTCGTTTAACCAGTCAATCGCAACTGGAAAACCTGTAAAACCATGGGGATGGGCAGATATGACGCCCCTTGCCCGTATCTCATCGAAACGGTTGAACCAGAGCGAAATCATATTATCCAGCGTTAGCGGCCAATCCCTTGCCTTTGGCCCTGGCCATATCAACAACACACCGCTTCCTGGAGAACGCGGCACTTCCGTTTTGGCAGCCCACCGCGACACCCATTTTGCCTGGATAAAAAACCTTCGCCCCGGTGATAATATCAAAATCACCACCCAAACGGGCACCGTAAGAAACTTCACCATGCGCCGCGCATGGATTGCACCTTACGACCAATCAGGCATTGATGCAGATAGTAACGAGCATTTGCTGGCACTCACCACTTGCTACCCGTTTGATGCCAAAGAACAGGGCGATGATCGCTATATTGTTGAAGCGGTTTTGATGGATTAGAGGCAGTCCTCAATGGCAGGATTTAGCTTTAAAGCGATGGATGCCGGTAAACATGACAGGGACCATCATTCGGCGTTGCAGCATCTATGTCCAATACCGCACCCATACGCTGAGCCAGTTTTATTGAACGCTCATTTTCAACATCAATATTGCTAACCACCGTCGTCCAACCCAGTTTTTCATAAGCAAAATTGCGCGCGCACAAGGCTGCTTCAAAAGCAAACCCTTGGCCTTCATACCCATCCCAAAGGAGCCAACCAAGCTCCCGCTCAGGAAAATCGACCGGATGAAGCAGCGCTACCTGACCGATATATTCGTCATTTTTTAGAAGCTCAATCGACCAGGCTCCAAAGCCCAATAGCACCCATTGGCCGACCTCGCTGGCAAACCCTCTCCAGCTATCAGCGCTAGTCAACGGACCGCCCACAAAGCGCGACCGCTCGCCAGCCATAAATTTTTCAAAGCGGCTAAAATCTTCTGTGCGAACAGGCCTTAGTCTCAGCCGTTCAGTCTCAAGGGTCGGGGCAATTATCATCATCAATATTGGGGCTGTTTCAACACCGCCTCTACAGCGCCGCGGGCCCCTTCAGGATCACCCAGATCTGGCACCACAACCTTATCGCCAGTCGTTAATTTCATTATCAGCGTACCACCACCGTATAGCCATCCAGATAGTCCACGCTTAACCCAAACCCGCTCCACTAATTCAAAAGGCAATTCCACAAGAAACCTTTTTGGCCAGCCGGGATGATAGCGAATATGCGTCTCACAAACTTGAATGCGGGTCGTATTGAAACGCAAAAAAGCCTGTATCGCCAAAAACGGCACGCCTACCGCAAGAACCAGAATGAACATTTTGGCCAGCGCACCATCACTGCGCCCCAGCACCAGCAAGAGAAACCATCCTGAAACGTACAGCACCGAGACAACCAATGTCGGCATAAAAATTTGCCAATGCGCGCCGTAAATTTTACCATCTGCCCGTACAAAATCGTCAGCAGAAGCAGGAATTTGCTTTTTGCTTTCCAAATTCATTTTGGAATCATCAATACCATTCATCCAGGCTAGAATGCCGTTCCCTAATTCGCTTGGCAAGGGCTGAGCGCTCTGTTAGGGCAAATGCGTTACTTCCCATCCACCAAAATTGTCTGAATAAAGCCTGATAATGTCAAAATCTCTCGCCAATATTCTATTATTGCTGGCCGGTGCCGTTTGGGGCATGGGCTTCATCGCCCAACGCACAGCAATGGACGATATCGGCCCAATGGCATTTCTTTCCCTACGGTTTCTGGTAGCCTCAATCGCGGTTTTTCCGCTGGCGTGGCGAGAAGTAAAACGTTCAGGCCGCCAACTCAATCTATCCCAGGCACACGGGTTTTTATGGGTTGGAACCGCATTTTTCCTTTCCATGGCAATGCAACAGGTTGGATTGTTGGCAACCAGCATAACCAATGCCGGATTCTTGACCGCTCTCTATGTCATTTTGGTCCCGCTATTATTGTTTTTCGGCCTGAGAGAACAACAACCAAAGATAATCTGGCCCGCAACCGTTATAGCCCTGGTTGGCATTTTTCTATTAAGCGGTGGTCAACTAGCCCTGTTAACCTGGGGCGATTGGCTAATCATTCTGGGCGCATTTTTTGCCGCCGCACAGATCATTTTGACTAAGAAAGTTGCAGAGGCGACCGGCCTTCCTGTCACTATGGCCTTTTCCCAGTTTTTCCTCTGTGGCTTATTCGGAGCCATAAGCTATTGGCTGGCACCAGTGTTCGGGCTTGGCGAAGTCTCGGTGACAATGAACATATTTTATGCCGCATTGCCTGAAATTCTATATGCAGGCCTGTTTTCCGGCGCACTTGCATTCACGCTTCAGGCAGTGGCGCAGCGCTATACCAGCGCCAGCACAGCGGCAATATTGCTTTCATCTGAAAGCCTGTTTGCTGCGATCTTTGCAGCCATATTCCTCGGCGAACGATTGGGACCCATTGGATATGTCGGCTGCGGACTGATTTTTGCAGCCATACTAATTGTCGAACTATGGCCGAGCAGACAAAAATAAAGGCTGACACCGTTTCCAGCGTCAGCCCTAAAACTGTAAATTAAACTGTGACTACCTGATCTGGCTTTTAACAATCAGCGACGCAAGTTGACCATATTCATCGCAAACTCGCGAACCGCAAATACGTTCAATCTCGGTTAGCTGCTCACGAGCCTTTTCGAGCATTCCCAGTTGAATGAATGCTTCACCCAGATATTCACGCACCAGAGAAAAATCAGGATCGGTTGCAACGGCACGTCGATAGTAATTCAAAGCCACATCCATGCGGCCAGATTTCCGACTGGAAAAGCCAAGCATATTCAAAATGCGAGGATCGCCCTGGTTAGGTGCTTGCTTGAGAACAAGAATGGCATCCTCATAGTCGCCAGCATAGGCCAGTTTACGTCCTTGATTGAACAGCGAATCCTGATCAAGGCTGGAAGATTTTTTCGACTTCTTGGATTTTTTAGCAGCTTTCTTAGCCGCTGCTTCCTTGGAGATGCATCTGAACTTAAAAACAGGATCTCTAACAAGACCAGCTTTGCATTTTGGCAGAGAAGACCTTGATGCCGCACCAGTGCTATCACCATCGCTATCGCCACCGGCGGAAAACGCAGGCTGTGCCATCCCAAACCCTATAAGCAATCCAAGAGCTGGTAGCAGAGACATTTTTAAAACTTTGCTAGTTGAGGCCTTCATAGTGTTCTCCCATTTTCTGAATAATACGTTGCTTGAGTAAATTCACACACAGTCAAATTCATACATAGAAAGCCCCCGTCGAGCGCAGGTAAAACCGAGCACAATCAACGACAAATTAGGGGGGCAGGATCACTTAATCCTGCCCCCCTAGGTTTTATCAATAATAAGGCGAACGGCAAAGACGACGTGGGCCATTATACGGCTGATAGCTATTGTCATATTCGCGATATGACCGATATCTGCCGAAGCACCAATCCAGATGGCGGTTTGAATAACCACGCTCTTGATAGACACGGCGAGGTTCCCGATAAACAGGTGCAGGCTCGTAATAACGACGACGACGTTGTGAATTTACAATTGCGCCAGTGATAAGAGCACCAGCAACCACACCACCTAAAATGTGGCCCAATTTATGGGTGACTTTGATTGGAGCTTCCTCTGATATGGCGATGTTTGGCAACGCAGCCATATGCGAGGTAACACCCGCAGAATTTGCCTGAGTTGAAAAGATTGCCGGTGCAACAGACATTGCACAAACAAGGGCAATCGATTTTGTAATTTTATTCATCATTCGCTCTCCCAGCTGGTCAAATTAGCAATGAATTTACCATCACTATTTGACTGGATTAAGACCGATCCCGAATATTTCCGGTTCCGTTCTGTTTCAATGCCACTATTGGCAATTATTATGCTCGTTCAAAACCAAACAAACTGACTATATACACATCTTACCTGAACAAAAACTGAATAAATGTGCAATAATGCACATGCCGTGTATTTGTCAGAAATGAAGTAAATATTTATAATTAACAATAGCATAGACCCTGTTTACCCAGTGGCCTTTAAGCACAATACTCCAAAATATCAGTGTGGGAAAAATTCCCTTCACGACGATTACTTCAGATGTGTACACTCAAAGTGCGACTTCCAGAAATAATATTCTGGCCCTGCCCCATCAAAAATATGTTACTTGCGGCTAACCTTAAATTGCACACGCTTCAACTTTGTGGCAATGGAACCTATGATCAAATCACAAACGCCAACTGGCTCCTTGACCCTGAGAACCCTTGCAATGCCGGCAGATGCCAATGCAGCTGGCGATATTTTTGGTGGTTGGGTAATGGCCCAAATGGATTTGGCTTGCGGCATTGCCGGAGCCGAGCGCGCCAAAGGCCGCATTGTTACAGCCGCAGTCAACGCTATGGCCTTTGAAAAGCCAATGCATGTGGGAGATACACTTTCAGTATATACTCACATCACCAAAATCGGCCGCACCTCACTCACCATGAATGTGGAAGCCTGGGCCCAACGATATTTAAGTGACCTGATGGAAAAGGTAACCTATGCCACCTTCATCATGGTTGCATTTGATGAAGATGGCAATCCAACCCCCATCCCCGAGGAGACCACGTGACCTTACTGCTTTTATTTATGACGCTGGCCATTGGCGTTTCTTTCATATGCTCAATTCTTGAAGCGGTACTGCTAAGTGTCAGGCCTTCTTATATCGTCTCAATCGAAGCCGAGAGGCCCATATTAGCGAAAAAACTGACTGACCTCAAGAATGAGATCGATCGTCCTTTAGCTGCTATATTGAGCTTGAACACGGTTGCGCATACCGTGGGAGCCGCAGGTGCTGGCGCACAAGCTGCAATCGTATTTGGCGATGCGGCATTGGGAATATTTTCAGGCGTCCTCACATTATTGATTTTGGTCCTGTCTGAAATTATCCCTAAAACCATCGGTGCCACATTCTGGAAGAAACTCACCCCCATGGTGGCTACCATTCTCCCACCTTTGATCTGGGCTATGTGGCCTCTGGTCAAGCTATCTCAGGGCATCACCTATTTAATGGGTGGCACTGGCGAAGGCGCAATCAGCCGCGCTGAAATCGCTGCAATGGCCGATGTGGGGGAACGTGCAGGCGTTGTAGAAGAAGGCGAATCTCGTATCCTTCGCAATTTATTGCGCTTCGATAAATTGACCGTTCAGGACATCATGACTCCGCGCACGGTGGTCTATGCCCTGCCGCAATCCAAAAGTGTCGGAGAGGCTCTGGAAGCCATCGATGAAATGCGATTTTCCCGCATCCCGATTTTTGGTGAAACGATTGATGATGTTACCGGCTTTGTCTTAAAAACCGATATCCTCATGAAGGGCATTAAGCGCGGCAAGAAAACGCTCCTTGCCAATTTAAAGCGCGATCTAATGCATGTTCCAAACGATATGAACTTGCAAACTCTGTTTGAAAATTTGCTGGAAAGCAATGCACACATCGCACTGGTGCAAGACAAGTTTGGCGGCACAGCCGGCGTGGTTTCACTGGAAGATGTTGTTGAAACCCTGATCGGTCTTGAGATCGTCGACGAAGCTGACACAATCGCCGATCTGCAAATGCTGGCCCGCCGAAAATGGGAAGAACGCACAAAGAAACGAGAGAACTCCTCAGAGCAGTAAAATTCACCTGCCCATATCCGTTTTTCGTCACCCCTGTGCTCGTCACAGGGGGCCATTTCTCCAAGCCATCCACACGATAGCTCCATCGAATATTTAGCAAAACTCTCAGACATGGATTCCTGTAACAAGCACAGGAATGACGGAAGAAACTGGGATTAAGGAACTAATTCGCTACCTCAGTTCAGCGGAACAATCAGCTTCACGCTGCCGCCATAGGCATCGTAATTAGCAAGGCCAACACCATCATAGAAGCCAGAAAAGGCAAGGTTCCAACCGTATGAGTTGCTAACCGCAATGCCTGCGTCCAGTCTGGCACGTAAATCTTCGCTACCAAGCACAGCCCCTTGGGTGAGAATTCCTTGCTTAATGCCGAAGTTCTGAACGCCGGAGATACCAAAACTTGGCTGCAATAAGGAACCGTTTTCCAACTTTATATCATAGGTAAAACTCGGACCAAACTTGAACTCGCCAAGAGATACGGTCTGTTGCGGGATAAGATTGCCCAAACTGTCCGTATAGGCACCCTGGTCTTCCTCAAACCATGTTAGGCCAGCTTCAGGCACCATGGTCAAACTGCCCAGCTTGTAACTGCCTGAGATTTTGGCGCTTGCCAAAAAGCGTTCGGTTTCAAACTCATCGGTATAACTACCATTGGGTGTGACATTATTATCCGAACGTCCCCAAGCGACACGAGCTTCATAGGAAAGCTGTTTACCCGCTATTCTGCCAGCGATATATGGGCCTATCATCCAGCCCATGCCATCGGCTGAAGTGTTGGTATTCGAGTTGGTTTCACTAGACCAATCCACTTGCACTAAAGCGCCTAGGATAAAATCTGGCGAGACAAAGTAATGCGCTCCGAAATAGCCAACCCAAAGGTCACTATCCGCATTCCCAACCCTTGAAGAGGATCCGTAAACCTCGGTCCAGATGTCAAAATTATGCGCTTCCCCATAGGTTGACGAGGCGCTATCCACCGGGAAAGCATTATCAATGCGTTTCCCGGATTTAGATTTTTGTCGCAACCGGCTGAGGCTGGAGGCAAATGATAGCCTTAGATTGCCCTCATTGCCATCCACATCCAGATTACCCAGCGAGCCACCGCCGCCAAGATTGGAGCCGTTCAGCAACCCACCAATCTTCGGCTGATTGGCGAGTAAGTGATAGGCGCGGTTATGCATGAAGGTGGCGACAGTTCTTTGGGTATCTTCAACAACCGTATTGCGAACAGTAACTTGCGCCGCGGCTGTATTGCCGTTCCCGGCAGCATCGACAGCCACATTAGCCGCAACATTAATCGTCACATCGCCCTTGCCCGACGGGGAAATGATCGCTGTATAGGTATCACCATCCACAGCAACAAAGCCTGATGCCGTTCCATTGCCCACGGTGATATCAGCCAGCACAAAGCCAGTGACATTCTCGGCGAACTGCACTGTAATGTTAAACGAGGTCACCCCATCGGTGGATGAAGGCGCTCCGGTGATTGCAACGGATGGCGATGTAGCAGTAGGCGCACCAGCCTCAACCACATCGATAACCGTCACAGCTATATCCTGCATATCGGTCAAAGCGCCACTATCGGCAACCGTTACCTGCACATCATAAATACCGTTACCATCTGCATCAGTTGGTGTTTCAAAATCAGGAGCCGTAACAAAGGTCAGCACGCCAGTACCCGCATCAATGCTGAACTTTGTCTGATCGGCACCACCCGTCAGCGTATAGGTAAGCCCTGAGCCTTCCGTGTCGCTATCATCCGTGCTCTGTACATCGGTAACCGCAGTCTGGTTCTCGGCGGCATTCACCGTAGTATTGGCTCCACCGGAGATAACAGGTGCAGCACCAAATGCTCCGCCTGTTATCACTGCATTACCCGTCGTGGTAAATACCCCCCCAGCATAAGAACGGGTGGTCGTAACCGTGGTCAGCCCACCTGGCAGGGTAAAAAAGGTCGTGAATGTGCATGATCCACTGCCAACAGCCGGGGCAAGCAAGTTCGCACTGCTACCAACAGTGACAGCTGTACAGGCCCCTGTCGTACTGTGTGTGCCCGGGCTTATTGTTGGACCAGCCGTAAAAAATGAAAAATATATCCGCGATGGAGCTGCAAGCTTAAATGCAATCCCGATTCCGCTCGATGCAGGAATACCAAAACCAGATGCACAAATTGTCGGATTCTGCTCATCCAAAGTAAAGTCTGCGTTTGCAGGACAAGTTACCTTGGCATGAGCTGAGGTACTTACCAAGCCGATATATCCAAATGTGCTCACGGCAAAAAACACAAACCCAATTAGCATTCTGATACAATTGCATACCGTCCAACTATAAATTACCAAAAAAAAGACACGGCTAAGTATTTTACCAAACAACATAACACCCCCTAGGCACAGCACGACCCACACAACTTATTAACACTCGAAATTTATATCATATTCTATTACCTAAACTCCAGTAAAAGTGTCAAAGAAACAACAAAAACATGAAAATTTATATTCATACTTTGGAAAAATATAAAAACTTCCATGAAAATCTTTGAAATAGGGTAAAAGAAGTAAAACAACTGGATATTCTAAATATAAATACTATATGTAAATCCTTCCGTTTTCGTATTACGTCATCACTGCTTCTGCCACAGTCGTCAAGCAGTGCTCACACCGGCAAAATGACGTCATCAAATCACACACCCCTCCCTGATTCGCCAAAATTGACAAACGGAATGACCCAAAAAATCGAAAAAATAATTATTACACCGGCAGTTTTACAATTGCTCGCAAACCACCCATAGGACTATCATGCAAATTGATATCGCCGCCATGATTGCGGGCGATATCTCTCGCAATAGAAAGCCCTAAACCCGTGCCTGTTTCATCCAGATTGCGCGCTTCATCGAGGCGCATGAAGGGGCGGAACACC
>JAESUH010000185.1 GCA_016763155.1 Rhizobiaceae bacterium | reverse complement strand
GTAGCCATCCGCCGTGCAGTCCTTTCAATCCGTGCAAATTCCGTGCACTAAGAGATCAAACGTGGTAAAAGACCGTATAATTTGGTCCAATTTCGTACCTAAAACTTTTAATGTTATCTATCTGTAATGCATCATAAATCACTGAAAAATAAAGATAAAATTTTCTCAATTGCCCCGATGATGGATTGGACGGACAGGCATTGTCGGGTGTTCCACCGTGTGCTTTCCAAGACTGCTTTGCTCTATAGCGAAATGGTTGTGGCGGATGCGTTGATATTTGGGGATTTGGATCATTTGCTGGGGTTTGAGGCGTTTGAGCAGCCTGTGGCTTTGCAAATTGGGGGCAGTGATCCGCAAAAACTTGCGGATGCGGCTCGCATTGGTGAGGAATTTGGTTATTGGGAAATCAACCTCAATGTAGGTTGCCCGTCAGACCGGGTTCAATCAGGTGTTTTTGGAGCCTGTTTGATGCGCGAACCTGATTTGGTTGGCCGCTGTGTGGCAGCCATGAAGGAGCGGGTATCCATTCCTGTAACGGTCAAATGCCGCATTGGTGTGGATGATCAAAACTGCGAAATAGCACTGGATGATTTGGCCAATTCTGTTTGGCAACAAGGATGTGATGCAATATGGGTGCATGGACGCAAGGCCTGGCTTGAGGGTTTGAGCCCAAAAGAAAATCGCGACATTCCGCCACTGGATTATGACCGAGTTCACCGACTAAAATCTGCGAATACAGATCGTTTTGTCGGGATTAACGGGGTATCACCACGTTAGAGCAGGCAAGCGAGCAATTGGAACTGGTGGATGGCGTCATGATTGGACGAGCCGCTTATCACACGCCAGAGATACTTCGCCATGTAGATTCACAAATTTTTGGCGATAGCGCACCGGCAATTGGTTATAATGCGATCATGGAGCATATGATGGATTACAGCGATCGACATTTGACTGCCGGCGGCAGGTTGCACCACGTCACACGACATATGATCGGCCTATTTCATGGACTACCCGGCGCCAGGCGTTACCGGCAAATTTTGAGTACAGAAGCCATCAAAGAAGGGGCAGGGCCTGAAGTGATCGCGCAGGCTTTTGCTGCGGTAATGGACTTCCAATCAGATATAGAACCAACCAGTCCAGCCCATGCGCCAAACCTTGATTTTCAACCCTCATAAGTCTGATTTTACTATGTGTGGAGACATATGATGGAATTGCTTCCCTCACTATCCGAGTTTGCGCCTTTCTTGTTGGCCATGTTGGGGGCAGGGGTCGTGGCTGGATTTCTGGCCGGTCTGTTTGGTATTGGCGGCGGGGCGGTATTGGTGCCGGTCTTTTATCAAATCATGATCGATATTGGCATCAACCCCGAAATCGTTATGCATGTGGCGATTGGCACCTCGCTGGCGATTATTATTCCAACTTCCATTCGCTCCTTTAACGGCCACCGCAAGAAAACAGCTGTCGATATGGATCTGTTGAAATCCTGGGTAATTCCACTGCCGATAGGAGTATTTGCAGCATCATTCATAGCCTCCTATATTTCCGGCGCTGATTTAAAAATCATCTTTGCACTGATCGCACTGGTGGTTGCCTTGCGATTACTATTTGGCAAAGACCATTGGAGGTTGGGGGATGATCTTCCCAAAAACCCAACCAAAGCAATTGTAGGCGCGGCAATTGGGTTTTTCTCGACCTTTATGGGAATTGGCGGCGGGGTGATGAATAATACCTTCATGACGCTCTATGGCCGCCCAATCCATCAGGCATTGGCAACTTCCGCAGGGGTCGGCGCATTAATATCCATACCCGGCGCATTGGGCTATATTATTGCAGGATGGGGGGCTGAGGGGCTCCCACCGTTTTCCTTGGGCTTTGTCAATATTCCCGCAATGTTGATTGTAACCGTGGTGACTTTGATTGTGGCACCAGCTGGCGTCACCCTTGCCCATAAATTGACCCGCCGTCAGTTGCAGGTGAGTTTTGGTGCATTTCTCGTTTTGGTTTCGATGCGGTTTTTCTACAGCTATTTTTGGGGGTAGGGCTTATCTGTCGGTAAGGGTCAAACGGTCACCACGAATTTCAAAACCCCATAGGGTTTCGATGAAATTCATACCGAGCAGGCTATGTTTCAAATTTCCCGGTTGCGCCACCATGACTGGAAAGCCCTGACGGGCAATGGTTCCAATTGAAATATTATCAACGGTAATTCTGGCGGCACGTGTGGTGCCATTGGCCGTTGAAACCGGAGTGCCGAAGCGCAGATTATCAACATTAATACCTGCCCGTTCTGCATCCCTTGCGCTCAACACCACCATGCTTGCACCGGTATCGACGAGAAAGCGAACCGGGTTACCGTTTACGGCACCATCAATTTCATATTGGCGGTTGGGTAAGCGAACCACGGTGATCTGGTTTCGTCCTTCAACGCTACGGCTTGAAATCGGACTTCCGGGAATTAATCCTCCAGATAATCTGGAACCGATATCCTGCAACTCATAACGATAAACATGGCTGGTCATAAGTACGAGAAAGATTGCAAGCCAGATCAATAGATTGCTGGCAATTTTTTTATACTGGCCTTTTCGCGGCAGAATAGCCGATCCAAGAACAGCTCCCCAGGCACCCAGAAATATCAAACTGGCAAATTTATTGTTCTCAATACCAAATATGCTGCCCTGATCATGATTTACAATCAGTGCAATGGCACCAATTCCAATGATACCCAATACGATTTTAAGCATATTATTTTTCGCTCGAAGCGGGCGATTGGTTACTGCTTTGTGTCTTGGATTGCGCAAGTCGTTTTGCGCGACGACGAGCGCGGGCTTCAAATTTCGGATCAAATTTGATGGTTTTCATCCTCTCAGGCAGCGTTTCCATGATTTGGCTACGTAGGCTTACAGAATAATCTATCCAGCCCGCAACTTCATCACCTGTGCGTCCACAGCCACAGCAATACCCCGTATCGGCATCAATGATGCACACCCACACACATGGGGACTGAATTTCTGGCTCTATGTCAGGGGATAGCTGATCCAACGGGTTTCCTCTTGATTGCTCGATGGGTTAAGACGTAATCATTATCTCAAAAATGACAAGAAAAAATTACTGAAGGCCAGCTTTTATAGATATGAGGAAATACTCGAAATGAATGCCTCTGGATTACCGTTTGACGATATTCGCGAGCTGGTGAAAAACCTGCCTGGAGTGGATGAGAATTCACTTTCACTGGTAAAGGTGCGCAATGACAAGATACGCGCTATTTCTGGCTCCTTTGGTCAGTTGGAAGAGGTCTGTGAATGGTTGTCAGCATGGAGTGGGCATAGCCCAGCTATAAGCCGCCCATTAGTGGCGCTATTTGCTGGCAGCCATCCTGAGGCCGTGCAATGCAGTTCCCAATCAGTTGCTGATGAGGTTTCATACATCTCTGCCGGAGGGGCGGCAATCAACTCTATTTGTGCTGCCAATGATTTAGGGTTGAAGATATTTGATCTTGCATTGCAAATTCCAGTTGGTGACATCACCAAAGATGCAGCCCTAGAAGAGCGTGACTGCGCTGCAACGATTGCATTTGGCATGGAAGCCATTGCCGGAGGGGCCGATCTGCTTTGCCTTGGGGCAGTTGAAATCAACAATTCTATTTCTGCTGGCTGTGTAATTGCTGCATTGCAAGGGGGGTCGCCGCAAGATTCTATCTTCATCGAACCTCAGGAAACCACAGATATTGAACCTTCCAAACTGGCGAGGATTGAATCAGCATTGGCGGTTCATGATAATCATGGTGATGATCCGCTGGAGGTTCTTCGTTTGTTTGGCGGGCGCGAAATGGCGGCACTTTGTGGCGCAATATTAGCGGCTCGAGTGCAACATATTCCGGTTATTCTGGATGGCTATACGGCCCTCGTTTCGGCCTCAATCCTCAAAGCTCTTTCCAATGATGCCATCGACCATTGCGTTATCGGGCAGCTAAGCGGTGGAACAGCGATGGAAACACTCGCTAAAAAGCTGGGTTTACCCGTGCTCTCGAGTTTAGAGATCATCGCTGGAAATGGGTGCGGAGCAGCAATTGCCGCTGGCATTGTTAAATCTGCAGCATTAATTCACACAGGAATTAAAATTCCGCGCTGATATTTTAGTGTTGTCAGTCCCTTGGACGAATTAGCCTTTAGCACCAATTTTCCGGTTTTCACGGGGGTGCGCCACGGCAAGATTTTCATCATGCACCGGTTCCATGACTTCCAACACGCGAGATTTTGGGAAGACGGCAATGACTTCCGTTCCTTCGCGCAGTTTTGATTTCAACGTGAATTTACCCTCATGCATGTGCACCAGCGCCTGAACAATCGGCAGACCTAGCCCTGTGCCTTGTTCTGCACTTTTAATAGCAATGGAACCTTGACCAAAGGAGGATAAGACAATCGGAATTTCCTCTTCAGGAATGCCTGGGCCATTATCCTTGATGGACAGATATTGCCCTCCAAGCTGCGTCCAGCCAACTTTGACGTCTATGCGACCACCATTTGGTGTAAATTTCAAAGCATTTGACATCAAGTTTAGTGTGACCTGGCGTAGCGCACGTTCATCAGCCCAAAGATGAGGCAAGTTCTCTTCAAACTGGGTGTGGATGGAAACGCCTTTGTCTTTCGCCTTGATATCAAGCATATGGCAGGCATTTTCGACAATATGCACAAGGCGCACTGCCTCTTCGTGAAGTTCCTGCTTACCCGCTTCAATGCGTGAAATATCCAGAATTTCATTAATCAGATTGAGCAAGTGGGTGCCAGATTCATGAATATCGCCAGCGTATTCCTTGTAGGTATCGTTGCCGATGGGGCCAAGGACTTCTTTTTGGATCACTTCGGAAAAACCCAAAATAGCGTTTAGTGGAGTACGCAATTCATGGCTCATGGTTGCAAGAAAGCGCGACTTTGCCAAATTGGCTTCTTCAGCTCTTCTTCTTGCTTCTTCCGATATAGATTTCGCGGTTTCCAATTCCCCAATCAGGTTTTCGCGTTCAGCGCTGCCTTGCAACATGGAAATCACTGACACTTTGAACCGATTGGCGATTAGATAAAAGAACACCATCGAAATACAGCATATGCCACCCATCACCATGAAGGCTGGATCGTAGGTTAGGAAAAACCGAATTGCCAATACCAGGCTGGCAGGTGCCGCAACTACCAACAATCCCTTGCCGAAAGCATAGGTGAGCATTGCTGTGGTCGCCTGAATAACCAATATGGTGGAAAACTGGATGATGCCATATTGGTCATCACCACAGGACATGCAGCCAAAGCTTGCAAAGAACACCCAGCAAACCGAAATCAAAATCTGGATTGAAAGAAACCGTTTAGACCAGCTAGGCAACTCTATTTCTTCGGTGACCTCTGCCAAGAAGCGTTTGCAATGGAGTGATAGAAGCACATAGGAAAGAGCGATTGTGCCAGCCCACAAACCAGCAATAAATTGCCCAATCCAGAATGAAGCCACGCCAGCAACCAATAACACCAATAAGGGCAGGGCTAAACGCGCATTCACATAATTTCGGGCGAAGCTCTTCATAAGCTCGAATTCAAACGCAATTGGCGCGCCCGTGCTTGAAGTCAAACGTCCGCGCATGTCGCGAACCGTGCGCGAAGCATCATTCAGCTTTCGCGTGCGGTCGACAATGGTTTTGTCGTGGGTTTTGGAACTCCGGATATTCACGGACACTTGGCCGAATTCCTACTGTTACAATCGTTAGCCAATTCTGTGTCAAATTGGTTAATTTCCTGTTAGGAAACCGCTAACCTGATACTTTTTTGGACAAGATATTTTGATTGGCAGAAAACATTTGCCTAAACCCAACAGCGGCTTAGATTTGATCCTCGCATTTGCCATCTTTGCAGGGATAGGACTCGTGGTTTTGTACCTAAACAGCAACTCGGTTTCACAATTAGAGGGAAAGGTGCAGCTTATCGATGGGGACAGCTTCCGCACAAACGGGCAGGAAGTGCGTCTGGTCGGCATTGATGCGCCCGAAGGCAAGCAACTTTGCGTCAAGAACAGGCAGAAATGGCGCTGCGGACGCGAATCCACCCAATTTTTACGACGTCTGATTTCCGGCAAGCCCGTCAATTGTGAAGGGCATGAATATGACAAATTTGATCGCCTGCTTGCTAAATGCCACGTCAATGGGGTTGAAATAAACCAGATGATGGTGAGAAATGGCTGGGCAGTCGCTTTTGGTGATTACCGCCAGGAACAAGCAGACGCAAAACGCGAAAAGAAGGGAATTTGGATTGGTGAATTTGATTTCCCGCAAGATTGGCGACGGCATAACCGCCTTGTCGATCAATGGTCGCGTTAGAATTCAGACAAACAGAAGAGGAGATATCCATGTTGCTATATGACGGTGGCAGGGCACCAAACCCCAGGCGTGTTCAGATTTTTCTGGCGGAAAAAAATATCGAAATCGAAAAAGTTCAGGTGGATATCAACGCGCTAGATCAAAAATCGGATGAGTTTACCAAAATGAACCCGATGCAAAGATTGCCAGTCCTTATGTTGGGCGATGGAACAGCAATTTCTGAATCCGTAGCAATTTGCCGATATTTCGAAGAAATACAGCCAGACCCACCTTTGATGGGTATTAACGCCAAAGATAAGGCAATTGTTGAGATGTGGCAGCGGCGCATGGAGCTTAACCTTATGCTTCCCATAGCTCAGGCATTCCGCCATCTTCATCCAGGTGCTGCCCATCTAGAAGGTACACAAATTGCAGAATGGGGTGAAATCAATAAGCCACGAGCTATTGAATGCATGAAAATACTAGACGCGGAACTTGGCACACGAGAATTCATCGCCGGAGAGCAATTCACCATCGCTGACATTACCGGAATTGTTGCCTGTCAATTCCTCAAACCCGCGCGAATTGAAATTCCTGAAGATATGAAAAACCTGTCGCGCTGGTTTAAAGAGATGTGTTCGCGGCCAAGTGTCATGGGGTAATATGGAAACACCTGTTGGATTGGGCCAGGAAATTGCCGCCTGCCGAATTTGTGTTGAAAGTCCCAAGGGGGCGATACTTCCCCATGAGCCACGGCCGGTCGTGGTATTATCCAGCAGTGCAATAATCCGCATCATCGGTCAGGCTCCGGGAACACGTGTTCACGCATCAGGCCGTCCATTTACCGATCCATCCGGCGAAAGGTTACGCCAATGGATGGGTGTGGACGATGCAACTTTTTATGATTCGAGGAAAATAGCGATTACCCCCATGGGATTTTGTTTTCCGGGGCTGGATGCAAAGGGCGGTGATTTACCTCCGCGCAAGGAATGTGCCGAGCATTGGCATGATCGCGTGGATGCATTGATGCCGCAGATCGAGCTTGTTCTGCTAATTGGCCAATACGCTCAGCACCATTATTTGAAAGAAAAGAAAAGCAAAACCCTGACAGAAACAGTAAAGAACTGGCGCGAAATAATGGCCAGTGGAGAAGGCAATGCCGGGAAGGGGCCTGTCATAATTCCTCTACCCCATCCATCATGGCGCAATAATGGATGGATAAGGAAGAACCCGTGGTTCACCGAAGAGTTGTTGCCAGAACTACAAACACGGATTGAAAAATTGCTAAAAGCCGGTTGAGAGGGTGTTTTTTCTATAAATATTATAAAATATTTTCAAATTTAGAATTGAATGCTAATATTACGCACTATATGAAATATGTAACGCATTTACCCGGGAGCAAGCTGATGGACCGTATGGACAAAATGATCCTGTCAATTCTGCAGGAAGATTCTACTTTACCAGTGG
Organism: Rhizobiaceae bacterium; assembly: GCA_016763155.1. Lineage (GTDB taxonomy): Bacteria > Pseudomonadota > Alphaproteobacteria > Rhizobiales > Rhizobiaceae. The sequence continues at coordinate 15,348 of JAESUH010000185.1, read as the reverse complement.
CAGATATTGCCCGAAAAGTGGGGCTATCCACCACCCCATGCTGGCGACGCATCCAGAAGATGGAAGAAGACCGAATAATTGAACGCCGGGTGGCAATTCTCAACCCAAATATGGTGAATGTGGGGGTGAGCGTTTTTGTTTCCATAAAAACGGATCAACACAATTCCGAATGGTTGAAACGCTTTGCAGAAGTCATTGCAAAATACCCGGAGGTTGTGGGCTTTTACCGCATGAGCGGGCAAGTAGACTATTTGCTCAAAGTAGTAGTGCCTGATATTGCTGCTTATGACGTGTTTTATAAAAAGCTTGTATCAGACGTGGATATTCAGGATGTTTCGTCTGCCTTTGCAATGGAGCGGATTAAAGACACGCCGCAACTGCCGTTGGATTTCATCAAGCTTGAAAAACCGGCCAAGGCAAGAAATTAACCAGACAGAATTCAACCGGACAAATGTCTGAGGACAATTAAATATGGCCAACGCTCCAGTCGCACCAAAGCCTTATTCAGGGCTAGTATTTTTTGAGCGCGGTTATCGCCCCTTTTTCTTGGGCGCTGCGTTGTTTGTGGGCATCGCCATTCCGCTATGGGTGGTCACACTGGAAACAGGCGAAGACATCGTCAGTGGAATATCGTCGCGTGACTATCATGTGCACGAAATGATATTTGGTTATTTGAGCGCGGTGTTCGCCGGGTTCTTGCTTACCGCCTTGCCCAATTGGACCAATCGGCCAGCCATTGCCGGGCTGCAATTGGCGCTCCTTTCACTTTTGTGGCTATTGGGCAGAATTGCCATGGTCACATCAACATCATGGCCACTAGCCGCTGCAATTATTGATGCATCATTTTTGGTTGTCGTTGTCGCAATTGCCTGGAAAGAGGTGATTCTCGGCGGCAGCATCAGAAATTACCCTGTTTGCCTGATCATCAGCCTATTGGCTGTGGCAAATATTGCATTCCACTATGCATTGGTAACTGAGAGCGATACCGCAATGATTGAGCGGATGTCCCTAGGTGTACCAGCCTTGCTAATTTCACTTGTGGGCGGGCGTGTTGTTCCCAATTTTAGTGGCAATTGGATGAAACAAAATGGCATATCACCTCTACCTGCTGCATTTTCAAAATATGATATGATGGTGATGGCTGCAACCGCCATAACGCTTGGCAGCTGGATAATACTGCCGGACGATTTCGTAACAGGAATATTATTTTCCGGACTTTCATTGCTCCATTTAATTCGCCTGTATCGGTGGCGGGGATGGCAAACGGGAGCCGAACCGCTGGTCCTCATTCTTCATGTGGGATATTTCTGGTTGCCACTGTGGTTTGGCCTGAGTGGATTAGCGATCTTGGCACCGGAATATTTCTCCGCCTCCAGCGCACTCCATGCCCTGACAGCTGGTGCAATTGGCACCATGACAGTAGCAATCATGACCCGTGCAATTTTGGGCCATAGTGGCCGTAAGCTCCATGCAGGGTCTGGCACTCAGACAATCTATGTGATGATTATCTGGGGAGCATTGATGCGAGTATTTGCCGAGGTTTTACCGTTTGACTATCTGTTTATAGTCAGCGCCTCCGGCACACTTTGGGCCGGAGGGTTTATCGTATTTGTCGTCGTCTACGGGCCTTATTGCCTGAAGAAGAAGATAGCTGATTATTCTGGTTAGTGATGTTTCAGACGGGCGAGCAGGCTGGAAGTATCCCAACGTTTGCCACCCATTTTCTGAACTTCTTTGTAGAACTGATCTATCAGAGCTGTACCAGGCAGGTTTGAATTATTGTTATTGGCTTCGCCTAAACAAATTCCCAAATCCTTACGCATCCAGTCTACGGCGAAACCATGCTCATATTCGCCTTTGTTCATAGTCTCCCAACGGTTTTCCATCTGCCAAGATTGTGCTGCACCTTTGGAAATAACGCCAATGACTTTTTCAACATCAAGGCCAGCATTTTGAGCAAAATGAATGCCCTCTGAGAGACCTTGAACCAGACCGGCAATACAAATCTGATTGACCATTTTGGTCAATTGTCCAGAACCAGCAGGCCCCATCAAACCGATCATTTTGGAATAACAATCAATCAGAGGCTGCGCCCGATCAAATATTGCTTGCTCGCCGCCAACCATGACGGTGAGGGCACCATTTTCAGCGCCTGCCTGGCCACCTGAAACAGGAGCATCAAGGAAGGCAAAGCCGCCAGTTTCTGCAGCGGTATTGAGTTCGCGAGCAGCTTCTGCTGAGGCGGTAGTATTATCAATGAAAATACTGCCAGCCTTCATTGCGCTGAAAGCGCCGTTTTCACCAATAGTCACTGAACGCAAATCATCATCATTGCCAACGCAACAAAATACGAAATCGCAATCTTTTGCTGCACCTGCTGGAGTATCGGAAAAGGCGCCGCCATATTCCTTAACCCAGTTTTCTGCTTTTGATGTGGTACGGTTATAAACGGTCACATCGTGCCCGGCTTTGGCAAGAAAGCCTGCCATTGGATATCCCATTACGCCCAATCCGACGAATGCTACTTTAGCCATGTGAAAGCCCTTTCTGCGAGGCAGTATCTGCCATATGATTATTAGGAGGATTCTCTTCCGACGCCTGTTATGGCGTATTTTTTAAGGTACAACAATGCGAAGATTAATCAAATGGGTATCTGCCATAATTGGAGTGGTATTCCTATGCGCTGTTATCGGCGGATTGATTTTCTACCTATTGCTGTTGAAAACGATACCCGATGATAGCGGAGTATCCAGCATTGCGGGCCTTGAAAGCGAAGTCTCTATCATTCGTGACAAGGAGAATGTTCCTCATATTGAAGCAAAAAACCATGCAGATGCCGCCATGGCTCTGGGCTTTGTTCACGCTCAGGACCGGCTTTGGCAAATGGAAGTTTTACGCATGGCAGGGCAGGGCAGGCTGTCAGAACTTTTTGGCAAGGCGACCCTTTCAAGCGACACATTCCTGCGCACTTTGGATTTGGCTGGCGCCTCGCGCGATTCGTATGAATTATTGAAGCCGGAAACCAAGAAAATTATAGAAGCCTATGTATCCGGCATAAATGCCTATATGTCCCGCAGCCGGGGGAGGTTTGTGCCCAGCCTGCCGCCTGAGTTTTTGATTTTAGGCGTCAAACCAGACCCATGGGAGGCCTGGCATTCGGGGCTGGTATTGAAAATGATGGCGCTCACGCTAGACCAGAATATGGAGTTTGAAATCAAACGCCTTGCGCTGGCATCAAAAGGGTTTTTGCCAAAAGAAATTGAGGCCTTGGTTGGGTATGGACCGCGAGAAAAAGTCGGCCAATTACCAGACTTACGAGAGATATTTAAGTTCCCGAAAAAGACCGCAGACAAGGGGCAAGGAAAACCGGCCAATAAATATGCGAATTTAGTGGTGAAAACCGGCGTCAGGGCTTCCAATAATTGGGTGATATCTGGCAGCCGCACCAAATCCGGTATGCCAATTCTTGCAAATGATCCGCATCTGGGTCTCACCGCGCCATCGTTATTCTATCTGGCACATCTATCCTTTAAAGATGTGGATGGAGACCAGAATTTGATTGGCGGCACTTTGCCAGGAACGCCACTCTTCCTTGTGGGAAGGAACGATAAAATTGCCTGGGGCCTAACCACAACCGGTCTGGATACACAGGACCTTTTCATAGAACGCCTCGACCCGCATGACCGTACGAAATACCTCACACCAAATGGGTCAATGGCGTTTGAAACACGCACAGAAACCCTGAAGATATCCGATGGTGAAGATGTTCAATTAGAAATTCGCAATACGCGCCACGGCCCGGTTTTACCGGGAGACTATGAAAACCTGGAAAACCTCCTGCCAGAAAACCATGTGGCGGCCCTTCGCTGGACAGCGCTGGACCATGATGATGTCACCCTTGATGGGGTATTGAATATGGCCCTAGCACAGTCCGTGGATGAATTTATTGAAGCACAAAGAAATATTGTTTCCCCAATGCAATCCATCGTGGTTGCGGATATTGAAGGAAATATCGGGCTTATAGCACCGGGACGCGCCCCAGTTCGCAACCCTCAAAACCGGATAAATGGCCGTGCACCAGTGCCCGGTTGGTTGGCGCTGTATGACTGGATAGGGATAATTCCATTTGACCGTTTGCCAAAACTGGTGAACCCGACTTCCGGTGCCATCGCAACTGCAAATGCGAATTTTCTACCCGAAGATTATACGCCACACATCACCTATGATTGGGCAGAGAATTATCGTCAGGCCAGACTGGAAGAGCAAATTATCCGCAGCAATGATATTCACGATATTGATAAATCTTTGGCGGTAATGGGAGACATCCGCTCAGAGGCCATGTTGCAACTTCGCGACGTGATATTTGAGACCATGGCAACGGGCGTGAGTTTTAACCGCGATATGCTTTCAGCTTTGCAAAATTGGGATGGGATGATGGCAAAGAATTCTCCCGAAGCCCTCATCATGATTGCATGGTTTAAGAATTTGCATCTAGCAGTTCTTAAAGATGATCTGGGTGATGAATATGAGCTGTTTGAAGATGCCAGAGTAACAGAACTGCTTGGCCTGTTACGACAATCCGGAAATAGAGACTGGTGCGATAATCGAGAAACGCTCGCCAAAGAAAGTTGCGCGGAGATTATGGTTTCCGCTCTCAGGGCTACTCTGAAAGAAATTGGCGAAGACCAGGGAGACGATTGGACAAAATGGCGGTGGGGCAAAGCTCACATTGCCTATGGCTCCCATCAGCCATTTGCAAAGGTGGCTCCGTTGGCAGGAATTTTCAACATTGAAATAGAAAGTGCCGGTGGGCCTTACACATTACTACGCGGCCAGACGGAATTCGGTTCAGAAAAACCTTTCTACAGCCGCCATGCCAGCGCCTATCGTGCAATCTATGATTTTGCAGACTTAAATAAATCCATGTTCATTCAATCGACCGGGCAAAGCGGACATTTTCTGTCTGAATATTACCGCACATTTTCTGAACGCTGGGCAGATATGAAATTTATTCCAATGAGTACCAAACGCGAGGATTATATTAAAGGCGCGGTTGGCACTTGGATCCTAAAACCTGAATAATTTGAGGTGAAGAAATGACTGAAATTAAAACATGGGCAGAACTTGCCCCCCAATTGGTAAATGTTGCTGCAGGCCGCGAAGCGGCTGACCTTGTCGTGAAAAACGGTAAGTGGGTGAATGTTCACTCTGGTGAAATCATCGAAGGAACCGACCTTGCCATATCCGGCGGCCGATTCGCCTATTGCGGACCGGATGCCAGCCACTGCATCGGTGATAAAACCACTGTGATTGATGCAGAAGGTAAATATCTGGTGCCCGGCCTGTGTGACGCGCATATGCATATTGAAAGTGGCATGTTGACCGTAACTCAATTCACACGCGCAGTTATTCCTCACGGCACTACTTCGATGTTTGTCGACCCACACGAAATTGCCAATGTACTTGGGCTTGATGGAGTGCGGGCAATGCATGATGAAGCCATGGGCATGCCGATCAATGTATTTGTGCAAATGCCATCCTGTGTGCCTTCTGCACCGGGCCTGGAAAATTCCGGCGCGGAACTCGACGCAAAAGATGTGGCAGAAGCCATGAACTGGCCCAATATTATTGGCCTTGGTGAAGTGATGAATTTCCCGGGCGTTGGCAATGCAGACCCTAAAATGATGGGCGAAATTGCAGCAACCATGAATGCAGGTAAAACCGTTGGCGGCCATTATGCATCCCCCGATCTGGGAGTTCCATTTCATGCCTATGTGGCCGGTGGACCTGCCGATGATCATGAAGGAACCAGAGCAATTGATGCGGCAACCAGAGTGCGCCAAGGTATGAAAGCCATGCTGAGGCTGGGCTCTGCCTGGTATGATGTGGCTGAGCAGATCAAGGCAATCACTGAAATGGGCCTTGATTCACGCAACTTCATTCTTTGCACCGACGACAGTCATTCTGGCACATTGATCAATGACGGCCATATGAACCGTGTAGTGCGCCATGCAATTGAACAGGGTTTAAAGCCCGTAGAAGCAATCCAGATGGCAACCCTGAATACAGCCGAGCATTTTGGCCTGGAACGTGATTTAGGATCAATTACACCGGGAAGGCGGGGAGATTTCCTTTTGGTGTCAGACCTGCCCACCATGGCAATTGAAGCTGTTTACGGACGCGGCCAATTGCTCTCGGACAAGGACGGAATGAAAGCCACAATGCCTGCTTTCAAATATTCAGACACGGCCTGCAATACGATGAATATGAAGGCTGATCTGGTCGGTAGCCAGTTTGAAATTTCTGCTCCTGAAGGTGCCAATGAAGTGCGCGCACGGGTGATTGGTGTGGTTGAAAATCAGGCTCCAACAAAGGCATTGGAGCGCGATTTGAAAGTGGTTGATGGCCTGGTTCAAATGGATGCTGCAAATGATGTATGTCAGATCGCACTGGTCGAGCGCCACCGGGCAACAGGGGGCGTCATTAACGGATTTGTTTCAGGCTTCGGCTACAACAAACCTTGCGCCATGGCCTCAACAGTTGCCCATGACAGCCACCACATGATTGTGGTCGGAACTAACCATGACGACATGGCAAAAGCCGCCAACCGACTGCGCGAAGTGGGTGGTGGGATTTGCGTGTTCCATGAGGGCAAAGAATTGGCGTTAGTTGAACTGCCGGTGGCTGGATTAATGTCGGAAGAACCTGCCGAACTGGTGGCAGCCAAAGCCGACAAAATGGTTGCGGCCATGCGGCAAATGGGCTGCGATCTCAACAACGCCTATATGCAGCATTCTTTGTTGGCACTTGTGGTGATCCCCGAATTACGGATTTCCGATATCGGGATCATTGACGTGACGCAGTTCAAAAAAGTGGACTTATTTATCCAGTAAGTGAGCAATTGAATTAGCGTAATATTCCAGTAACACCGTTTCCTTCGGTGCCGCTTGGTACAAGCCTTCTTCATCCTTAGTGACCAAATGGCGAAGGGTTAGCATACGCAAGCCCGTACTGACCGCGTAGTCGCGGTCGGTCCTTGGGATATGCACATGAACACCAGTTTTTTCCAAATGGGCAATGAGTTCAAAAACCTTGGCTTTCAGTTCAAGTTCGCCCATTTTTATGTCGTTGTTTTGCAACATGACACTCGCCACCAAAGATACTGGCAAAGCGGGAATGACCTTGCCAACGGACTCCAGTAATTGCGCGCCAAACTTGGTGATTGCCACTTGTGTCCTATCTGTGTCCATTTTTGCAAAGGATAACTTGTTGGATTTGCAATAGGCTTTCAGCGAGACTGGGCTACCAAAGCTGACACAGGCATAGCCAAGCTTATATAGTTTTCCACGAATGCGCAGATTGAAAAGATGACCGATCAAACCAAGAAGACTCCCGGCACCCACCTTGAATTCGCGACCAGTCAGTTCGCGTTCTTGGTTGGCTGTCAATATCCTGTCTTCGATCACCCGGTCATAATTTATCCCCACGGGAATGAAAACCACATCGCGGCTGGTGTCAGGTTCAAAATCGGAAATCATATAGGAAATAAGGCCGAGCTTGGGTTCGCGCATTAATCCATCACGGCTTAGACCTCCTTCAGGAAACACCGCCTGTGTCACCCCTTGTTGGGTTGCCATATTGACGTAACGCGAGAGCACACGGCGATAGAGGTTATTGCGGGAAGACCGGCGGATGAAATAGGCCCCCATGGCCTTGATCATTCCCTTCAGGCCCCAAACGCGTGCCCATTCACCAACCGCATAGGAAAGGGATGCACGCGCCGATGCCATATATGTCACCAATACATAATCCATATTGGAACGGTGGTTCATAACGAACACCACCGCTGCATCCGGATCAATTTTCTTCATGCTTTCATCATCGGAATAACCAAGCCGAACCCGGTAAATATACTGCGATATCCAGCGTGAGATTTTTGTACCAAAACCAAAATAGGCCATTGGCGAGAAAGAGGGAATAATTTCACGCGCATAGCTTTCTGCTTTTTTCATAGCTACCGCGCGCGGAATACCGTGTTCTTTCGCATCTTCTTCCACCGCTTCCAACACTTGTTGATCATACATGAGCTGATCGACGAGAGTCTGTTTTCGGGTGAGTTTAAAGGGTTGAATACGAAGGTCTAATCTGGAATTCAGTTCGTCGATAGCGGTGTTTAGCCGTCGCCGAAAAAACCACCTAACCCCCGGTGCAAACACACGGTCTACCACTCCAATAGCCGCAAAAACACTCAATGTCGCGAGCAGCCAATAGGGAAGAGTAACAATTTCAAACATAGGGGAGTGTTCCCCATCAACCGGTAACAGGCAAGAAGAATGTTATCCAGCTTACCAGAATTGGGAAAATGGGATAAAATCCAGCACGTCGCCCTTGTTGATTGAAGCAACATCCTCAGGCACTTCAATCAATCCGTCTGCCTGTCGCAGGCCAGAGATTAGACCAGAGCCGTCGCGGTCAAACTTTTTCAACACGGCATTTCCAGCGTTGCCTTTGGATAAATAGCCACGCCAGAACTCACGGCGGTCGGTCTTTTTCTTTGCAAAATCAATATCAACCGGCAAAGGGTAACGTTCTGGTTCTTTCCATTCTCCGCCACCAAGGCATAGCAATGCCGGGCGCACATAGAGCAGAAAACAGACAAAACCAGCCACCGGATTACCGGGAAGGCCAAACATGATTTTGTCGCCAATTTGCCCAAAGCTCATGGGGCGACCGGGTTTAATCGCCAATTGCCACAAATGGCAATTGCCAAGTTCGGTGATGGTTTTGATGATATAATCTTCGTCGCCGCGAGAGGCCCCAGCGGTCGAGATCAAAACATCATGGGTTTTGGCCGCTCCAATGATTGCTTCTCTTACCGCATCATTATCATCGGGCAAAATTCCGATATCAGTTACTTCGACACCGATTGCTCCCAATAGAGCGGTCAGAAGGTAATGGTTTGAATCGTAAACCTGACCTCGAATTAGTGGTTCTCCGGGCCGCCGCACTTCATCGCCATTGGACATCAATGCTACTTTTAATGGCCTGAATACCTGTACTTCCGCCACACCGAGGGAGGCAATTGCCGCCACGTCCTGTGGGCGCAATCTTGTGCCTGCTGAAATCACTTTTTCGCCGGATTGCAAATCTTCTCCAGCCTTGCGCAAATTTGCACCTTGTTTAAGCCCCGGCGGAATGGCTACGTCATCATTTGTAGCTTCACAATCTTCCTGCATGGCGATTGTATCGGCATGTTCAGGTACCGGCGCGCCCGTGAAGATGCGAGCCGCTTCGCCTTTTCCCAGTGAACGCGATATTATATCGCCTGCAGGAATGCGGTGACTGATGGTGAATTTTGGAAGGTCTCCGCTATAGTCTTCAAATCGAAATGCGTAACCATCAACGGCAGAATTATCATAGTCAGGTACGTTTCTGGGAGCGAAGATGTCTTCTGCAAGAACCTTGCCAGAGGCCTTTTCAAGAGAGCAAGAAATTGTTCCAACGATGGGGCGCATTCGCTGCTTGAGCAATTCGATGGCCTCGAAATGACGCAGGCGATCTTTGTCGTGGAGAAAACAATCATCCAGCAGAATTTTACCTGCCTGCAATTTCGCTAATTGCTCAATTCCGGACATTGGGATTTCCTAGCTTCAATGTATCCGTGATCAAATCTGCGATTTCTTTTGTAGCTTCCAGTGAAAACTGGGGTAATTGGCAATCAACAATATCACTATCCGTTGCTATTGCGATGATCGTATCATCATTTTGCCAGATCGCTTTTTCACGTTGGAATTCGGCCCGGATGGTTTCAATTTTGGGGTGGGATTCTCCCTTGTAACCTTCAATCAAAACAATATCACAAGGTGATAATTTTGCCAAAACTTCCGCAAGGCCCGGTTCAGATTCGTCTTTTAGTTCATGCATGATCGCCCAGCGCTTGGCAGAAACAATAGCAATTTCACCTGCACCCGCTACACGGTGTGAATGGCTGTCGGTTCCTTCATGATCGATATCGAAATTGTGGTGAGCATGTTTGATTGAGGATACCGCATAACCACGCCGGTTAAATTCTTCGATCAGGGCGCAGGTCATGGTCGTTTTGCCGGAATTTTTCCAACCGGTAATGCCAAATATTTTTGCCTCAGACATTTAAGGCTCCTAGTTTGTAACTTTTTGCCAGTGCCAAATCTTCAGGCGTATTCACATTAAAGAACGGATCGGGGTCAGTATTTTGTCCAAAATCCACCAGACAATTTGGATATCGTTGAACAAATAACATCACTTTTCGATTGCCCTCTTCAACCAGAAAATGTTGTAGCTCATCGGCAAGAGAAACGGACCAAAGGCCGAATACAGGATGGCGTTGACCATTAGAGGAGGCAAGGGCGATTGCACCTTCCTCCTGCGGAATATCGGCTAATAGTTTTTCTAAAAGGTCGTCTGGAAAAAACGGTGTATCGGCAGCAACCGATAAAAGATATTTGCTCTCAGGATGATTGGCAGCACACCAGCGCATTCCCGCCAATATGCCAGCCAGCGGCCCGGCAAACCCTTCGACAGTATCCTCTTCTACCGGCAGCTTGAATTGATCAAACCTGTCTGGGTTTCCATTGGCGCTGATGAGGATGGAATCTGCTTGTTTTTGCAATCGGGAGATGACGTGGCCGATAATTGGTTGGCCACCAATTTCCATCAGGCTTTTTTCCTGTTCTCCCATGCGCCGCGATAGGCCACCAGCCAATACAACAGCGCTGGGAGAGGGGGCGTTGGTCATTTTTTTGAACTTTCATCGGATGCATTTATATCCGCATCAAAAATAATGCGGTCCTGACCTGAAAGCGCTACAAAGCGTTTGCCTCTGGCACGGCCAATCAGCATCAGGCCCGATTTTTGCGCTAACTCTACCCCCCAGGCTGTGAAGCCCGAACGGGAGATCAATATCGGAATTCCCATCATGACGGTCTTGATCACCATCTCAGATGTCAGGCGGCCTGTGGTGTAGAAAATTTTATTATGAGGAGAGATGTTTTCGCGAAACATCCAGCCCGCAATTTTATCAACGGCGTTGTGTCGGCCCACATCTTCCATATAGGCAATTGGCCGGTTTTCCTCACATAAAACACAACCATGAATGGCACCTGCCGCCAGATACAGGCTAGGAACCGTGTTGATTTTCTTGGTGAGTTCATAGAGCCAGCTGGTTTTCAGCGTGGCGTCTGTTTCTAAGTGAATATCGTCAAAAGCATCAATTACATCACCAAAAATTGTGCCTTGGGCGCAACCAGAAGTGCGCACTTTCTTTTTCATTTTCTCTTCGAAATTTGTTTCCACACCGGTCCGCACAACCACGACACCAAGATCATCATCATAGTCGATGGCATCGACTTTATCGCCGGGTTTGAGCATGTTTTGATTAAGTAGATAGCCAAGTGCCAACAGATCGGGATGATCCCCGATAGTCATCATGGTGACGATTTCCTGGGAATTTAGATAAAGGGTTAGCGGACGCTCAATGATGACGCGCGTTTCGAGCTTATTGCCGTTTTGATCCATACCTTGAACAGTGGTAGAAAGGTTTGGATTTTCCGGGTCTGGCTTGATGGTGAATTCTTCGGACATAGCCTATCTAGGTGGGTTTTCCAATTGCAATCAGATGGTCAACATAGATCACATAAAGCACGGAACATACAGCCAATAAGGCCGAAACCAGCATAACAATGAAAAGTATGATGGTGCTACCTTGGGCAGCGACCAATGTGCCTGCAATGACAGAAATGAAAGCGCCGCCACCAATTTGCAAACTACCACCGAGACCAGATGCTGTACCAGCGAGCTTGGGGCGAACACTGACAATACCTGCGTTAGAATTTGGCAGGGTCATACCATTGCCACAGCCAACAAAAAACATCGGTCCAAATACTGCCAGTGGATGGATAATTCCGAGGCTCAAGAGGCCTATGCAAATGAGCAGGCCGAATACGATTACCAATGTGCCAATTGTAATCATCCTGCTAATGCCCCATGTCGTTGACAACCGGCCTGAGATGAAGTTACCCAAAATATAGCCGATCGGCACAATGGCGAAATAAAAGCCATATTGAGTGGGGGATAGATGAAGCACATCCGTTGCAATAAATGGCCCGCCGCCAAGGAACGCGAAGAATGTTCCCGAGCAAAAAGCTGCGGTGGCTGTGTATCCCCAAAACCTGCGGGAACGAAGTAATTCGGGATATTGTTTGACCTGCTCGCGAAAACTGGTGAATTCAGACTTGTTGGTTTCACCCAAATCATAATAGGTCAGAGCAAGAACCCCAATTCCCATGATAAACATCAATACGAAATTTGCCTGCCAACCCAGATATTCATCAATCACCCCACCGAATACAGGCGAGATCATTGGACCAATTGCCATTCCCATGGTCACATAGGCAATCATACTGGCAGCTTGAGAGGGTTCATAAAGATCGCGAATAATTGCCCGGCTTAAAACAATTCCGCCGACCGATGTGGCTTGAATTATCCGGCCAAGGATCATTATTTCGACGTTGGCAGCGACCATGCAAACCAATGTTCCCAATAGAAAAACGACCACACAAACCAGCATGACAATGCGCCGACCATAGCGGTCTGACATTGGTCCAACGATAAGTTGAAACACCGCTGAAGCTGCCAAATACACAGAAACCGTCAACTGCATTACAGCGGAAGGTGCTGAAAAATACTTGGCCATTGAAGGAAGTGATGGCAAAAACATATTCATCGAAACCGCACCAAGTGCTGCAATACAAACAAGCGTCAGCAAACCAGGAGGGCTTTTTTCAGCCGTAGTTTTTCTGTTGGACATTGTTATTCCGGACGGGGGGTTGGACGCATTGATAAAATAGAATGCGTAATGGTTGGTTTAATTTGGGCTCGCTATTGAGTGACGTCAATAGCAAAATAACATCTCCCAGTTTTTAGCGGTGCATGACGCATGGTGTAAAAAAGGGTGTTTCACAAGCGAGCGGTTTTTGAAATTTCATAGGCAATAATATCAGCCAATCAGAGAAACCCTATTGCCGGAATGGCGCTCCAGCCTTCCAGCCAAACTCAGTTCCAGCAGGACAAGCTGCACTTCGCCTGCACTGGCATCGGTAAAGCGGATAATATCATCCACATCAACGGGCGAAACGCCCAAAGAAGATACAATTTTTTGGCGCATATCGGTGTTCACATCTCGGGTTGGTTTTGATGGAATGCCCGTAGGTAATTCGTCTTCGTTCAGGCTGTCAAAAGGCAAATTCGGTTCGCTCATGGGATGAATATTCTCCAGCATGTCAGAGACGTCAGTTACCAAAATGGCCCCTTGTTTGATCAGATGATTGGTGCCGTCGCTACGCGGATCGAGAGGGGAACCAGGAATGGCAAAGACCAACCGGCCAGCTTCATTGGCAAGGCGCGCAGTAATTAAAGATCCGGATCGTTTTGCGGCTTCCACCACCAAAACCCCCATGGATAATCCCATAATTATTCGATTGCGCCTTGGGAAATCCTTGGCTCTCGGTTGCCAGCCCATGGGCATTTCAGAAACGACGGTGCCATTATATGCCAGGATTTGTTGAGCAAGATCGATGTTTTCACTCGGGTATAATTTATCAACGCCACCGGCAAAAACAGCAATAGTTCCGGTTTCCAATGCGGCCTTATGGGCGCTAGCATCTATGCCTCGCGCAAGGCCGGAAACAATCACATATCCCTCGCTACCAAGTTCGGACGCAAATTTCCCGGCCAATTTGCTGCCAAGGATTGAAGCGTTTCTGGAGCCTACAATTCCAATGCTGTTCTTGTTGAGCGTTTTAATGCTGCCTTTTACGCATAAGATCGGCGGGCAATGATCAAGAGCTCTTAAATGACGAGGGTAATCCGGCTCATCCATGCCGATGAACTGGGCGTTGAATTGCAGGCAGGTTTGGTATTCGCGCTCTGCATCTTCAATCGAACATATTTTGATGCGCGCAGCGGCACCGCCGCGTCTTGCAAGTTCCGGCAAGGCTTCCAGCGCATCATATGGGGTTGAATAGTGGGAGAGGAGGTCTCGAAAGGTAGCAGGGCCGACATTTTCTGAACGGATCAGGCGCAACCAGTTCAAACGTTCTTGATCATTCAATTTGCTAGGGCTTTGCGGCATGGGGCATTCCTTCAGCCTTTCTGACCAATCTTGCCCTCGCTGCCTTGGAGCAATCGTTTGATGTTCTCATGATGTTTGATTAAAAGTATTACTGTTAGTAATACAAATAATTCTGCCCATTGTACATAGCCAAATAAGTAAAATGCCACAGGTGTTGCCAAGGTTGCTAATAATGAGGACAAAGAAGAGTAGCGCGAAATATAGGCGCAAACTAACCAGATCACAGCAAAGATGAGGGCAACTTTCCAAAGGCTTGCGGCAATTATTCCAAAATAGGTAGCGACTCCCTTGCCGCCTTTAAAATTCAGCCAGACAGGAAAACAATGGCCTAAAAATGCCCCGAGCCCAGCCATAACGGCCTGGTCCGGTCCATATTCTGCGGCAATTAGCACAGCAATTGTACCTTTCAGCATATCAGCCAATAAAGTAGCAACAGCCAGTTTCTTATTGCCTGTGCGAAGCACATTGGTTGCACCAATATTGCCAGAGCCAATCTTGCGCACATCGCCAAGCCCCGCAAACTTGGTAATAAGAAAGCCAAATGGAATGGAGCCAAGCAGATACCCAAAACAAAGGGCTGCAATTAAATAGGGCAGAGCAATTGACCAGGAAATAGGGTCCGGCATGTGTTTCATCCTCGCATGAATGGGGATTAGGCTAACGAGTGTTAGATGTTATTACAAAGAAGAATGTTTGAAAACCGACTTGCCGCCAACCAGAGTTTGCATGATCTTCCCGGAAAATCTTGCGCCTTCAAAAGATGTGTTTTTAGATTGGGATACAATGTCTTCTTCCGCCATCACCCACGGGTAATTCAAATCCGCAATGGCAATATCCGCCGGTGAACCGACTTTCAAATTGCCACCCGGCAAACCAAACAATTGCGCAGGTCTGGTAGACATGGCTTCAATCAATCGGGAAAGACCGATTGACTGGTCATGGTAGAGACGCAGACTGGCTGCAAATAAAGTTTCCAGACCAATAGCACCATCAGCCGCCTCTTCGAATGGATGGCGCTTGGTATCCACGTCCTGAGGGTCGTGGCTGGAACAGATGATATCGATTGTACCATTAGCTAAGGCTTCAATCATTGCCTGACGATCTTCCTCAGAACGGAGCGGGGGAGAAAGACGCATGAAGGTTTTATAGCGTCCGATATCATTTTCATTCAGGGAAAGGTG
>JAESUH010000184.1 GCA_016763155.1 Rhizobiaceae bacterium | reverse complement strand
ACAAAAAACAATCGAAACACGGCGCTTGCAATACCGCAAAACTGCCGCATAATATCAACAACAAGATGAGCCAAAGTCTCTCTTAAATCAGATCATGATCTGTCTCAAATACCCTGACCACGAACAATTTAGGTACATGCATACCTTCAAATAATTTGTGAGGTGCATGGCCGTGCCTCTCTGCCCAATCAAAGAGGCGGCGAAAGGTATCGATATGACTGTTTATTGTCTTAGGCGATATGGTCTTTTGTTCTTTGATTTTGATAACTTCAGTCAATGAAAGTTTTTTCAAAGCAGGTTTAACATTTCTGCTGGCAGGTAGGATTTGCAGTATTTTCTTTATCTCACTTGCATCTTGCTTTGAGATTGAACTGATTGGGTGCTCAGGACCAAAATATTCTAACAAGATGTTCAGATAGGCTTGGATTTGTTTTTTGGTCTTTTGTGGCCATTGACGAGAATGTTCTTCCATGAAATCCTCAATTGCTTGACCAAGAGTCTTAGAGGCTAGCTGTGAAGGCGCAACAGGCGTGGCAGAAACATTGCTGTAGGAATAGTTATCGAGGCGCTCAGCAGTCTCTAAAACCCGCCTGAGCATATCGCGCCGCCCTTTTCTGAGTTCTAGAACAATTCGGGGCATGCTGTCGTTCCATTCGGTATCAGAAACTTCCATTTTCCGTTTAAAGCGCTGAACAGGAAGCCATTTCTGGTAGTCACCTTCAATTTCGATCCAGCTATCGTGGTCAAGTATTTCTTCTCGTGCAGAATCTCTAGCGCTCTGAGACAGGCCACGTCGATCTAACCATTCAAGGTACTGAACGAGTTGTGCCTTAAAATAAGCTTGAACCTTATCGCGTATCTCGTCTTGCCTAAGTCCGGCCAATATCTCTTCGCCTTGTATTGTTCGCCCACAACATGCAAGATATCTAGAAATATCGCTAGCTCGATCTGGGCAACGTGTTTTTAGGGACATACGAATAGTACCCCTAGAGTGGCCTTCTAATCTAGGCAGAGGCCAACGAAAATAATAAATCCCATGTCTTGAGATGCTCAGATAAGATGACAGTTTCATATAGGTTGTGTGTCCCACATTGTGTCACACTCGATCATATGAAAGCTAGGTCATTGATTTATTTAGAATTGGTAGCGGGAGAGGGACTTGAACCCCCGACACGCGGATTATGATTCCGCTGCTCTAACCACCTGAGCTACCCCGCCATCACGGCCCATTGGGCCGATGGAACCGCCATGATAGCGGTGTAATCTGGCGCATATAAGGAGGGCGGCCTTGTTGTGTCAAGCTTTGTCACGGGGTGGCGGCAAGTTTTTTTATAGTCGGGCGCAAAGAACCATGCCAAGTCCCCTAAGCGCCCGATCAATCGGCGTTTTATCTCAAGGCTGTGCTATCGGCGGCCTTTTGTGCCAACAGGGATTGCAAAGCGCTTTCTGTTGTGGATTCACGCTCGGTTTTCATGATGAAGCCGCCGCCAAGAACCCGCGTGTCTGTGGTCTCATCTTCATAAAATACACAGGCCTGACCGGGCGCAACACCGGATTCTCCAATACCCAGTTCAACCGAAATGCCATCTTCATTTGCATGAAGAGTGGCCGGTATCGGCGGTCTTGTAGAGCGTATCTTGACGAAAAGAGGCATTCCATCCGGATCAATATCTTCGACCGTGCCATCACCAAGCCAGTTCACATCGCGAAGAAATATCCTCGCGGTGGTGAGCGCCTCGCGAGGGCCGACGATCACGCGTGCATTTTTCGCATCCAGATGCACCACGTAAATAGGTTCGCCCGTGGCAACACCAATGCCGCGCCTCTGGCCAACCGTATATTTGATGATGCCCTCATGGCGGCCCAACACGCGGCCATCAAGGTGAACAATATCTCCGGGCGTGGCTGCTTCCGGCTGCAATTTATTGATGATGTCTGAATATTTCCCCTGTGGCACAAAGCAAATATCCTGACTGTCAGATTTCTCTGCAACCATCAGGCCAAGTTCACGTGCAATTTCGCGCGTACGCGCTTTGGGTAGGCCACCGAGTGGAAAACGCAGATAGTCTACCTGCTCCTGGGTGGTGGCAAACAGGAAATAACTCTGGTCGCGATTATCATCCAGCGGACGATAAAGTGCACGCCTGCCGGTTTTTGGGTCTACCAGACGCGACTGGATATAGTGCCCGGTCGCCAGTGCATCGGCGCCAAGCTCTTTTGCTGTTTTCAACAAATCAGCAAATTTCACTGTCTGATTGCATGCAACGCAGGGAATAGGCGTTTCACCGGCAATATAGCTTTCCATAAAGGGATTGATCACCGCATCGCGAAACCGATCCTCATAATCCAGCACATAATGGGGAATGCCAAGGGTTTCAGATACCCGCTTTGCATCATGAATATCTTGACCAGCACAGCAGGCACCTTTGCGGTGCACAGCCTCGCCATGGTCGTAAAGCTGTAGGGTTACGCCGATTACCTCATAGCCTTCTTTGGCCAAAAGGCCGGCAACAACAGAGGAATCTACGCCGCCAGACATGGCGACAACAACACGGGTGTCTTCAGGACGCCCGGGTAAATCGAGAGAATTTAACATTTTATATTCCTGTTCATGTGCCGTTAAAGGCGGCACTGCCCAAGGTTTCAAAAGTCTTATACGCCGGAGGGAATTGGAAATCAAAGCCTGATCGAATAATTGCTACCCAAGGCGCTTAACGCATACTGCAGTGTGTCCTGACCTGATAAACCCCAAACGCTTGGCAGCGATGCGTGAGACGTCAATGATGCGCCCTTTAATGAATGGTCCGCGGTCGTTGATCCGCACGATCACGCTTTTGCCGTTGCGTTGATTGGTAACGCGAACTTTTGTTCCAAAGCGAAGGCTACGGTGAGCTGCAGTGAGTTTATTGGGGTTCATTTTCTCCCCGGAAGCTGTTTGGCTGGTCAACGCATACCAGGATGCGCGTCCACATTGGACCTTTGCTTCGCTTGGCGATCCTTCGGGAAAGATCAGGATTAATCCAAGGAGAATACCAAAAACTGCCATTGTTTTGGTGAGTAGTTTTTTATACGTCATTCGTTTTGCTTTTTGTTGCTAAATCGGTTCGACGGCTGCTTGATTGTAAACCATGGCAGATTTGTGATTTCCGGAGCGCCTGGGACGTTTTTTTCAATAAAAATCAAACCTTACTCAATTGTAACTATCTCCTTAGGCGAAAATTAATGTGATCGCGCTATTGTGAAATCTGTATTTGATCTGTTTGTAGCGAGTATTTAAGATCATGAGTGAGATAATTAGACCGCGTATAAAATACGTAATCGGCCCAGATGGCAGTCCGCTGACCATTGCTGACCTTCCTCCAACGTCTACCCGTCGTTGGGTTATTCGAAGGAAAGCTGAAGTTGTCGCAGCAGTGCGAGGAGGACTTTTGTCTCTGGATGAAGCCTGTAGCCGCTATACTTTGACGGTGGAGGAATTCCTCTCCTGGCAAAGTTCTATCGACGAACACGGCCTAGCCGGTCTGCGTACCACACGCATCCAGGAATACAGGGCTTAAATACGCCTTCGGGCGTGTTTGATTTAGTCTCCCGGCGTATCCTCGGCTACGCCTCGGGCCTGCGTATGCGCGGCGCATTAGCGCCGGGTTCCCACGCTCGCCCTATGGACTCTCAGCCCTTCCTCACGAAAATTAGTTTTCTTTTCCCGTGCACGATTCTCTTCGTATCAGACCGCCGATAGGCGGGAGCGAAGAGCGACCGGCGCTAATGCGCCGCGCATTCGCAGGCCTGAGCGCAGCGAAGATATGCCGTGAGAAAGAAGATACCAGTGAACCCTTTGGGTTCATCGTGAGAACAAATTATTTCTTTTGGTCAGAAAGACCAAAAGTAGCTATTGCGATTGTTATTGTTGAAAGCGCAAAAAACCACAGGCCAGGTTGAGCGATTGCGCTGGCCAGCCCGCTGGTTTTCGCAGCAAACACTAACAGTGCCACCATCAAAACATCCATCATCGACCATTTTGCAATAACGCTTGCCCAATTGGATAGTTTGCGCCGGGCAAATACCGCTTGAAACGTAACCGCTTGCTTGCAAACCGGCAGTGCAATCGAAAAAATGCCAACGATCAGCGCAAGTCCGATGTCCTGTTCTTGCCACAGGCCGTGAACCATCATCAACAGGGATGGCGTATCTGTGAAAAAATAGAATTTCTGAAATTGTATCAAGGGCAGGGATATTCCCAATCCAAAAGATACGGCAGAAATGAGGAGGAGTAGGGGGCGTATATTTTGCATAGGCAGAAAATTTGCTCGTTTGGCTGGCTGAATGGTTCTTACCATGTAGGCACAATTTCCAGAACTGCAAATTTTGGGTGTTTTTCCGGCGAAATTTTCTCCAACCCACGCCAAAATAGCGAAAATTCGCACAAATAGTGTGATTTGGACGCAATTAGGCAACCCGGCAAAAAATCGCCTGGGTTGCCTATCAGTTATACTTTTTTGGTGCCGGATTAACCCGAGCTAGCCAATCATGGCGCGTGCTTCAACCCGGGAATCTACCTTAGGTTCAATCACGCCAGTTCCGCCAT
Source organism: Rhizobiaceae bacterium (assembly GCA_016763155.1). GTDB lineage: Bacteria > Pseudomonadota > Alphaproteobacteria > Rhizobiales > Rhizobiaceae. Next base: position 7,513 of record JAESUH010000184.1, on the reverse strand, counting down.
TGCGAAGCTCTAATGCCTGCGCCTTTTTCAAAGCTTCATCAGCTTCTTCAAGGGCTGCTTCAGCATCAATTCGCTTGTTCTTTAGATCAAGAATTGAACCATCCAGGTTCTCCTGACGTGCTCGTGCGGCCTTGGCAAAGGTCGGATAAGCAAAGTGCGAAGGGTCTGTTATACCAGCTTTTTCTTCTTCAAAGTTGATTTGGGCATTAAGGTCGCCATGCATTTTTTCAAATTCAGCAACCATCATGTCAATTTGCGCCAATTGGCGGGTCTTGTCTTCCACTTGGAAGTGCTTCAATCGAAGCAGGTTCTCGCGCGCTTTCATACTCAATACTCCTTGAATGCGTTCAATCCTAACTGTACGATTCGGTTTCAAAATACGCTCGAAACGAATCGGTATTCTACTTTTCTCCATTTGCCCCGAATTCCGGGAAAAAATGATGTCGCTAAGCCTTTGGTAGGTTTTAGACAATAAAAAATTAACAAATGTAACTTCTGTTAATGTTTTGTTTACTCGATTCCTTAATCATAGGCGTTAGGCATTAATGGACCGTAAAAATACCTGCGGTTGATGCTGAAAAATCCAAAAATTTGATTCAAATGAATCATTTACCGGAATTTCTTAAAGCAATACCTTGATTGGAGAATTAAATTTAACGAGGCATTTCAATAGAATACTCGAGTAATTTAATTTTTAAATTGAGGCTTGCACTTGTGAATAATAATTTGTTAACCATTATGTATCAACATCTGATTCAACTTCAGGTGTTCCTGCATTTTGAACACAAATCGAAACAAAACGTTCTTATGCCTGTTTGATTGGCAGAAAAGGGGATTCTAAATGCGAGTGTTGTTGATTGAAGACGACAGCGCAACTGCGCAGAGCATCGAGTTGATGCTCAAGTCTGAGAGTTTTAATGTCTACACCACTGATCTGGGTGAGGAGGGCGTAGACCTTGGCAAGCTATACGACTACGATATTATCCTGCTTGATCTGAATTTGCCAGATATGTCCGGTTACGAAGTGTTGCGGACCTTGCGCCTTTCTAAAATTAAGACCCCGATCCTTATTCTTTCCGGCCTGGCTGGTATTGAAGACAAGGTTCGTGGACTGGGCTTTGGTGCTGATGATTATATGACTAAGCCGTTCCATAAGGACGAATTGGTCGCACGAATTCACGCAATTGTTCGCCGCTCAAAAGGCCATGCACAATCCGTGATTACTACCGGTGATCTGGTGGTAAACCTCGACGCAAAAACTGTGGAAGTTGCAGGTCAGCGCGTTCATCTTACCGGCAAAGAATATCAGATGCTGGAACTACTTTCCCTACGCAAAGGTACCACTTTGACCAAGGAAATGTTCCTAAACCATCTATATGGCGGTATGGACGAGCCTGAATTGAAAATTATTGATGTTTTCATCTGCAAATTGCGCAAGAAACTGGCATCTGCAGCCGATGGTTTGAATTACATCGAAACTGTTTGGGGTCGTGGTTATGTATTGCGCGAACCAGAAAATTTTGAGCTACGCGAAAGCGCGTAAGACCTCAAAGATTTATATATGAGTTCCATAAACCCCGTCGTTTTGGCGGGGTTTTGTTTTATGCAGCTTGTGGTTCGGGAACAATTCCCACTTCACTAAGTTTCGTTGCCAGGATATTGCGATCAAACGGTTTCATTAAAAACCCGCTGGCACCGGCCCGTTTTGCCCGGGTCATTTCTGCAATCATCATTTCAGAAGTGCAATAAAGTACTTTAGCATCAGAAGCATTATCCAACTGGCGCAACTCACGAATAAATTCAGTTCCACTCATGGTCGGTAAATCCCAATCCACCATAATGGCGTCAGGCATTTTATGGCTGCAAAGGTTCAAAGCTTCGTTGCCATCAGCTGCTTCGATCACAATAAATCCCAAATCTCTCAAAAGACGATCAGCGACCTTGCGAATAACGGGTGAATCATCAACGACCATAATAACTTGCATTTTCTTACTCCAACCCAAATAGGTGGTGAAGGCATGTCATTTGTGCATGCCGATGTTTAATTGTAGTCCTGCAACAACCAACATAAGCGACATACACAAATAAATTATTTAACCGGCGTTGATGAAGGCTCAAAACTCCATTCAGAGTTAGCGAAGGGTAAATTTCGCGTCATTTTACGTGATATTGTTGAATAATATCAGCCAGTAAGCCTAATGGTCGCTCCATCTCTTCTTGCGAAATTGAACTAAATCCCATTAATAATCCAAATTTTTCAGGGTTTCCTGCATAAAAACTTGAAAGCGGCGGGCATATTACGTTTTTGGCCGCCGCATCACTAGAAATTGCCGTATCTTCTTTAGTATTTGGCAATTCCAATGCAATTTGCATGCCTGCAAGATGGTTTTCGTGGCGCGCAATGTGGCCAAGTTTGGAATGGAGCAATTCTACAAATCTATTCCGTCTGGCCCCATAGGTGCGGCGCATCCGGCGGATATGGCGATGAAATTCTCCCTCTTCCATAAAGGTTGCAAGGGGAAGTTGCGGTGCAATTGAAGTTGCCATGCCAAAGTCTTTAAGAACCTGACCAAAAACGGAAAGCAATTGTTCCGGCACCACCATATAACCAAGGCGCAACCCGGAAGAGAATATTTTGGAAAATGTCCCGATATAAATAACTCTCTGCAAATGGTCGAGTGCGGCAAGTGCAGGAATAGGGCGGCCAGCGTAGCGAAATTCACTGTCAAAATCATCTTCAACAATCCAGCTTTTTGTTTGTTCCGCAAAGGCCAAAAACCTGTTTCGTTGTCCAGTTGGCATGGTGCCGCCCAAAGGAAATTGATGGGAGGGAGTGAGTATGGTGAGGATGGGCGGTTTGTCAGCGTCACTCAGGCTGGGAAGTTCCGCGCCTTGATCTCCAATTCTCATCCAATGCGGGCGTAACCCAAGACTAATGGCCACCCGGCGCATGGGAGCATAGCCTGGATCTTCCAGCGCGATAATCTGGCCTGCACGGGTGAGAGCACGCATGGCAATCTCCAGTGCATTGCCAGCACCAGCAGTAATAAGAATTTGTTCAGGTGCCGCCTCAATGCCCCGCCATTCTATCAAATGGTTGGCGATAGCCTGACGCAATCGCATATTCCCGAATTTATCAGCATTGGTGATGATTGCTTTGGTGGAAGAACGTGCAGCCCGTGATACATGCCGCGCCCATGCTTCATAGGGAAACAGCTTCATGTCAGGTATGCCCGGCTCAAAATATCTGGGCCGCTCAATAATTGGTTTTCTATTGGGCGCGGTGACAGGTGGTTTTTCTACAACTTTCAAACCGGTAAAAGCCCCGATATCACAAACAAAAACGCCAGCCCCCGGGCGTGCTTCACAATAGCCTTCTGCGATCAATTGATCATAAGCAGTTACAACAGTGGATCGTGATACGCCAAGTTCGCCTGCAAATGTGCGCGTGGCCGGGAGCCTCACCCCGGTTTTAAGCTTTCCAGCCACGATTAACCTGCTCAATCCTTCATAGATTTGCTGAAACAAAGGCGTGTCTGTTTCCTTATCTATCGACAGGCTTAGAAAAATGGCGCTGGACATTAAACTGATCCGTTAAAATTGGTCTGCTTAAATTTATCAAATTTGGCCCTTTTTATTAAACCTCATTTCAATGAAAAACAAATCAATCAGCAAACCTAGAGAGAAATGATATGGCCACAGACCAAATAGACGGGCAATTAATGCCCACCGAGCGCACCAAACTTCGCAGAAACTATGAACGTGGTAGTTTCGACCGGGAAGCATTGAACGAAATTCTGGATGCTAGTCCTCTTTGTCATGTGGGTTATATTCTGGATGGCAGACCGGCTGTATTGCCGACCCTGCACTGGCGCGAAGGCGAGCATATATACTGGCATGGATCGAGCGCCAGCCGTGCGCTAAAAAATTCCGTTGATGCAGATGTTTGCCTGACGGTAACTCATTTGGATGGTTTGGTGCTGGCTCGGTCCGCGTTTCACCATTCGGTCAATTTTCGCTCGGTGATCATATATGGCAAGGCCACCAAGATCATCGATCCTGATATCAAGGCAAAGAAGTTTGAAAACATGGTGGAAAAATTTGCTCCAGGTCGCTGGCCAGCTTTGCGTCCAATGACAGCGAAAGAAGTCAAAGCCACCATGATCCTTTCAATGCCAATTGAAGAAGCATCAGCGAAGGTTCGCACTGGGGGGCCGATCGATGATGAGGAAGATTACGATCTTCCAATTTGGGCCGGAGTGGTGCCAATCAACTCTGTAATGGGTGAGCCGCAGCCTGATCCGCGCAATATGGCTGGGTTGGAGACACCCGAGCATGTATTAAAGTTATTGCCATAGAGGAGGTTCGTTCGTAGGTTCCCGTTCTGTTTTGATCGCAATATCTGACAATTGGAATTTGGGAAGTTATGAAACGCATTTGTTTTGTAGGGGCATCGACCGTCGAAGGGATGGGCGATGAAAAAGGGTTAGGTTGGCCGGGACGCTTACATGCAAGAGCACCGGCTGACGTGGTGATTTATAATTTGGGCGTTCGCGGCCAGACAGTTGAAGAACTTCAGGACCGTGCCGCAAAAGAATGTCGCGCTCGTATCCTAGGTTTTGATCTTGGTGGCATTGTTTTTTGCTCGGGGGTCAATGATCTTGGGCGAATTGAAAACGGCCAGTTTAGAACGCCGGCCCACCGCCCAGCTAAAGCACTTAGAAAAATGATCGGTGAATTGAAAGATATTGCACCGGTTATCGGCATCGGCCCGTTTCCCGTGTATGAACCCAAAATGCCGTTTTTCTCGGCTTCAGCTGGCATGACATTCAATTTTCAAAATGCAGATATCGCCAATGCGAGTAATGCTTATGAGGCGGTTTGTGAGGAGTTGGATATTCCCTATCTTCAAGCGCACCCGGTTTTGATGAAAAATGACGCCTATATCAATGGGCTTGCCGGAAATGATGGCCTGCATCCCGATGGGACTGGATATCAGGCTGTCGCAGAGCTAATTGGTGGATGGGCTCCCTGGCAGGAATTGATTAGTTAAACCCAATCATTATGGCCACTTCCGGCCAGCCATCGTGCAACATTTCTAGGGTCAGCAAGATCAGGAATACGAGACCGGCATAAGAGAGCAACGGGAATCTGGTCATCAAGTTCATAATGATTGTTGCAAAGAATGCCATGAAAGCAATGGCCAGCACTAAACCGAAGACCAACAGCGCCGTATCATCACGAGCGATTGCAGCAACCGCAATCACGTTGTCGATGGACATGGAAAAATCAGCAATTGTGATTGTTACCAATGCGCTGAATAGCTGGCGCCGTGGCGAACCCTGATATCCTTCTGCGGTAAGCGCTTTTTCTGCATCGGCAGTAATATGAGCCCGCAATTCATTATAAAACCGGAAGCATACCCAAGCCAACAACAACCCACCAAAAAATAAAATTCCAGGTATTTCAATTAGATAGGTAGCCATTGCGGCAAAGATGATGCGCAAAACAGCAGCAAGCGCCATGCCCAAAAAGATGGCTTTCTTACGAAGTACTGGTGAAAGACTGGCCGCAGCCATGCCAATCACCAAAGCATTATCGCCTGAAAGTATGATATCCGCAAAGATGATTTGGAAAATGCTAACAAACTGCTCAGGCATTAAAACGCATTCCCCTGCAAAGGTTGGAGTCCGGGAGGAAATCTAGTGTTGCGTTTGCAAGTCTCAACAGTATCCAACCTTTTTTTGTTAACCATAGAGACAGCTATTGTTTTGCTCGATGAAAATCAAGGCTTTCTGATCGATTGCCAGCAAAAACCTGTTTCAACTTTTTATGAACCAATACAGAGCCTAAACAGACTTGATACCCCATTGAATGGGCATTAGAGTCAGTGCCTGTTGGTGAACATCATTAAGTCCGCCAAAGAGCGCCAGCTAACTAAACCCAGCCTAATAACAATGGAATCAGAATTTGCCGAAATCTCCAAATGAAACCATAACCAAGGAAACGGTATTTGCTGCCCTTTCCAAGATCAAAGGCCCTGACATGAAGGGGGATTTGATCTCGCTTGGTCTGGTGAGTGATGTATTTATTTCTGATGGCAAAGTGATCTTTTCCATTAATGTACCCGCAGAAAGGGCTCAGGAACTAGAACCCTTGCGTAAGGCTGCGGAAATTACAGTGTCAGAACTGGCAGGTGTCACTAAGACAATCGTTGCACTTACTGCAGAGCGCAAGCAGGGAGGCGCAGCATCGCCTGCACCTGCGCGCCCAGCCGCGGCAGCACCAAATCCACCACAACCAGAAAAAGTCGGTATTCCAGGTGTCAAAGCCATCATATCCGTTGCTTCTGGAAAGGGGGGCGTTGGGAAATCCACGACCTCGGTCAATCTTGCTTTAGCACTCCAAAAACTTGGAAATAAAGTGGGCATTCTGGACGCTGATATTTATGGCCCATCCCTACCGCGTCTTTTGGGCATCACAGGAAAACCCACGGCCAATGGTCGTATACTGACACCGATGGAAGGATATGGCTTGAAGGTCATGTCCATGGGTTTTCTGGTGGAAGAAGATACACCGATGATCTGGCGTGGCCCGATGGTAATTTCTGCACTCACTCAAATGTTGAACGAAGTTGATTGGGGTGAACTCGATATTTTGGTGGTGGATATGCCGCCGGGCACTGGTGACGCGCAATTGACCATGGCTCAAAAGGTTCCCCTTGCAGGTGCTGTGATCGTATCAACCCCGCAGGATATCGCGCTGATTGACGCGCGAAAGGGATTGAACATGTTTCGCAAGGTCAATGTGCCAATTCTTGGCATCGTCGAGAATATGAGTACATTTATCTGTCCCAAATGCGGGGAGCAGTCAGACATATTTGGCCATGGTGGGGCAAAAGACGAAGCCAAACGTATGGGCGTGCCATTTCTTGGCGCAGTTCCTCTACACATGGATATTCGCAAAACCTCGGATGGCGGCACGCCAATTGTAGCGTCCGCTCCAGATAGCGATCATGCAAAAGCCTATCTGGCCATTGCTGAACGGGTATTAGAACGCATGAATGCGGAAAAAAATATGCAGGGAAGCGAAGCGCCGAAGATCATTATGGAGTGATTTTTGTCGATTGATCTGGAAACAGGAGAGATAGAATGAGCTGGAATCCGTTGCTAGAGCCACAAAACGGCATCTCTCGAAAAATCGAGGACAAAAAAGAGCGTAGCCGACTCAAAGGCATACTCCGTGGCCTCACTTTGCCCGAAGGCATGGGCATCATTGTGCGCACCGCTGGTGAGGGCAAAAAAGCCCGCTATTTCATCCGTGATTTACACATTTTGCTCAAACGTTGGGAGGTTATCAATCAGCGCATGGACTCGACCAAGAAGCCCGCAGATCCAACGGCAGCATCATAGATCGTCTCACCAATCTGAGGGGCAACAACTTTGACAATCGAGCGAATCAAAGGGCGTGGCGTGTAATACTCACCGCCGTTTCGCCCGGCGTTGCCCATGTT
>JAESUH010000002.1 GCA_016763155.1 Rhizobiaceae bacterium | reverse complement strand
GACCTTGGACGCTTTGTTTTGAAGCTTCACAGCAGCTGCTAAACCGGGAAGGGTGGTTGGCACATCATCGAGCAAGGATTGTTGCTCAGGCTTGGCTGGTAAGCCGTTTGCAGCACGTTTCTCGGCGATTTCTGCCTTTTCCTCGGCCTTTATGCGCTCCCAGGTTCCTTTTGCCATGCCAATGGCTGAATACTCCTCAGCGCTGCCATTTGCGTCTCCAAAGACGTGAGGATGGCGCCGGATCATCTTTTGCGTGATGCCTTCAACCACATCTGCAAAACCGAAATGTCCTTCTTCCTCTGCCAGCCGCGCATGATAGACAGATTGCAGCAGCAGATCGCCAAGCTCTAAGCGCAAGTCTTCCATGTCACCGCGCTCAATTGCATCGGCAACCTCGTATGCTTCCTCGATGGTGTAAGGTGCAATTGATTTAAAATCTTGCTCCAAATCCCATGGGCACCCGGTGTTTGGCGTGCGCAGGGCAGCCATGATTTCTATCAGACGGGAAATGTCTTTGGATGGTTTCATCGCGTCGGCCTTATATATTGTCAAACCAAGTTAGAAATGGCTCTTGTTCAGCTAAATAGATATGTCTCACTGGCCATATTGCGCGAGGCTATTTGTGATGCAAACGCAGGCCGATCAGGGCATTGGTTGGCCGCTAAGAGTCAAAGCCAATGCCCCCGCTGAACGATATACGGCACTCCGGCTTTTGCTTTCTCAAAGGCTTTTTACTTTTTCCAGAAGTTCAAACAGTTGTTCAGGGTATATTGTTTCAGATGTACTGTGCATTTCGTCTAGTGACCACCAATGATATTGCTTCATATATTCTCTTTCAAGAGGGGTTTGGCTTTCTTCATTGATAGAATCGCACTGAGTACGCACAAAAAAATATCTTTCGTCTGCATTCACATATGCACCTGAAGGAACTTGGAATACAGCAGTACGCTGCCCGATTTCATTTCCAACGTCGGCACAAATACCTGTTTCTTCCAATAATTCACGTTGTGCGGCCTCTTTGAAGGTCTCACCATTTTCAATACCACCACCAGGCGTAGCCCAGTATTTGTTCCCAGCAAGTGCCCCATTTTCAAAAACAAATTGAAACAACAAAAGCCTGTTTTCTGAATTCAAAACCAATATTCTGGCAGATGGTCGTTGCTTCATCGATATTCCTATGAATCTAAATACCTAAATATGTATCATTCAAACATATGCTCAGTCTGTCCAGTTCTGCGTGGTGCCGATTGATTGGGTTTGACTTCCCGCCGCGACTAAATGGCGGCTACCACCTCAAGTGCCGCATAATCAATTGTTACATATAAAAATCGCATAAGATATATTATGGAACATTTTTAGTAGACGCCCAAGGCAGATAGGAGTGCTTTGGCGATTAGTTTGCGCTTTTTGGCGTATGAGCGGTTCAGGATATCAATGTTTAGCGCAAAGGTAGAAATACGTCCATTGCGTTCCACCCAACCAATAAACCACCCGATGTCAGGGTCGGGAGTAATCGTCCAACCAGTCTTAGCGTAAAGCGTAGCATCTCCGTTGGTTTCCAGACGAATGATGTCACGTAGGATGGCTTGATTACCTTTGTCAGCGGGAAGCTCTCGCTTGGCAAGTTTTGCCAAAAGCGGTGGATATTCGATTGCGCTAATCTTCAATGGACCATTGAGCCAGAACGTTTCGACATTGTTGCCTACCATCTCATTGCCGAAACCAAAGCGCATTAAAAATTTAGAATAGCGTTCCAATCCCACACGCCGGGCAATTTCCTGAAATATTGGTACGTTTGAGATGCGTATCCCATCTCGGATCGACATATCCCTTTCCCATGCCTTGATGGGGTGTGGCTTGCCACCAAAAGGAACCACCTCGTTTTCATCAATAATGGCCCCGGTTTCGAGGGCGATTAGGCCATTGATAATCTTGAAGGTTGAGGCAGGAATATACCTCTTTTCAGCGCGTTTTACCCCGACAATAGTCATTTGACCTGATGCAATATCCAAAAGCGTAAATGTACCAATTGCCGAATGCTCTTTGAAGACAGTAAGCAGATCATCGCGGTTTAAAATGCCTTGGGCGGCAGCGGCGTGCACAGAAACAAAAGTGAGAAATACGGCAAAAAGACAAACAAACCTCATAAGCCCATCGTAGCTGGAGCGTGCGATCAATTCAATTGCGCAAAGTCTTATAGTGCGGCACACACTTATTGCCCACATTGCATTTTGTCATATCACGAGTTGGAGCGTAAAATGGTTTGGTAAGTTCATATGACTGGCAAAAACTAACGCTGTAGACCACACGTTCAAAAGTAAAGCGACCGGTAGACATAACCACCGCGCCGCTGTTGCGAACCAGATCACGTGCCTGATTGCAGGTCATATTGCGTGAATCCAATCGGCCTTGGGAATGAGCTGCACTCGCTGAAATCAACATAACCAGCAACAATACTGGAATGGAATAAATGACGCTTCTGCCCATGGTGTCATCCTGAGTCGTGAATTAAATACAACTCATATTGATTACCATAAGAAATTGGTTTTTACAAAACGTGTTGGCTCGCAAACATCTATTTCAAATCTGGCAGCTCAACGACCAGTCCGTCATAACCTGGCTCTACGTGATCAGGCGTTTCCTGGAGAACGGTTTCATAGTCCAGTGGCGTGTGCATATGGGTCAAAATTGCGCGTTTTGGCTGGAGTTGCTCGACCCATTTCAATGCCTGATCCAGAGAAAAATGGCTGATATGAGGTTTATATTGCAGCGCATCCAGTATCCAGACATCCAGATTGCGAAAGCCATCGACCTGGTCATCGGGAATATCGCTCACATCCGGTGAATATCCAAAACCACCGGGGAGTGGGGTGTTATTGCCTTCAAACCTGCCAAACCTGAACCCAAGGGAAACGATGGCGCCATGGGTTTGGAGAACAGGCAATGCGTGGATAGGGCCGCCCTCACCTTCAATTGTCACCAATTCGCCCGCTATAATCGGGTTCATGCGCAAAATTGGCGGATACATCGAACCTTCTGGCGATTTAAAACAATAGGCAAAGCTTTCCAGCAATCTCTCGCTGGTTGGTTTGTCCGCATAGACGTTTATTTTTTCCCGTTTGGTCAATGCATAACCGCGCAGATCGTCAATCCCGTGGATGTGATCTGCATGAGAATGGGTATAAAGGACGCCATCAAGAGATGATACATTTGCGCTCAGCATTTGCAGGCGAAAATCTGGCCCGGTATCCACGACTACGGTCGTTGTGCCATTGGGGCCAATGCGCTCCACCAGCAAAGAACAACGCATGCGTTTGTTCTTGGGGTTTTCCGGGTCACAATTGCCCCAGTCACCATTAATGCGGGGTGTTCCAGGAGATGAACCACAGCCAAGCATGGTGAAACGCAGTTTTGAGCGACTATCCATTGCTTGCTTTCGGGCTTGCTTCCAATTGTGGCATTTTGGAAAAATGCCGGAAGAAGTTTTCAGTGGTGGTTTTCCAGATTTCTGCTTCGCTTACTCCCATTACATCAGCAAGCACCTTAGCGGTCTCAACCACATAAGATGGTTCATTGCGTCTGCCTCGATGGGGCATTGGGGCAAGATAAGGTGCATCCGTTTCCACCAGCAAACGATCAAGCGGTATTTTAGCGGCAATTGCCCGAATTTCTTCCGAGCGTTTAAAGGTTAGAATGCCGGAAAAAGAAACATAAAGCCCCAATTCCACACCTTTTAATGCGAGAGCCTCACCGGAAGAGAAACAATGGAGCAAAGCGGGGAAGGTCCCCTTCCCCATTTCATCTTCCAGCACCCGCATCATATCATCATCAGCATCACGTGAATGAATGACTAGCGGCAGACCGGTTTGGCGCGCCGCATCGATATGAACCAACAGGCTTTGCATTTGTGCGTCGCGTGGCGAATTATCATAATAATAATCAAGCCCGGCTTCACCAATTGCTACCACTTTGGGATGTTTAGCCAGTTTCACCAATTCTTCGACGGTAACGTCCAGCTCTTCATCCGCATTGTGGGGGTGGGTGCCGACGGAGCAAAACACTTGTTCAAAGCGTTCCGCCACCGCTAAAACCTGATCAAATTTTCGCACACGGGTACAAATTGTCACCATGCGCCCGATACCTGCCTCGCTGGCACGATTTACAATATCGTCCAGTTCCTCGGCAAAATCCGGAAAATCAAGATGGCAGTGGCTATCAACTAGCATGTTAATATAAATTACCTTTATTAATCAATAATTTAAGGTGGGTCAAATGAAAGCGATTGATTTGTTGTCGAAATATATATGGCTCTTCCAGAGCGTAATTACACGACTTATTGGCATTGATCCACCTTATTTCGTTGCGGTACATAGGTATGTGGAACCTTGCTTCTTCCTGGGGGCTATCCGGCTACGGCCTTCCAGCAATGGGCAACTCACAAATGCGGCGGGAATCAAAAAATTCGTTCCGGTTTTGTGTCATCTAAAAATAAGGGGCCTATATACTTAGCTAGCCACCTAGAGGCACCCTCCCGTTAAGGAGGGTGGTACTTTTACAAGTCATCCAAAGGCATTTCGATAGTATCACCATATCGTGGGTAAGCACGGTCTAGTGACCTCTTGAAGCCGTCCCATGTAGAAGACGCCCTCATAAGGGCTGTAACACCTGAGATATGCTGTTTTAGCTCAGGGTGACCATATTCAGGGTTAAACCATTGATGGTGCTTTGAGAGACGTTCACCCTTTGCGTTTGTCGGGTTTAGCTCTCTGAGTTCATCAGTAAGAGTAGGCGCCAATCGGTCATACACAAAATTGTTTGTCCAACCTCCTATGGCGCCGGGACGTTTTGCTGAGCCATCCCAATCCCAATTTCTAAGCCGGTATATCTGCTTGTAAAAATCATCAGGGAATGTTTTCGTCCACTTTTGGCGATAATCTGAAAGAAAGCTTTCAAGAATATCGGCAAGAGCATTCTTGGCTCTCATTTCCTGATAGCCTGTAGCCTCATCAACAAGGGCGATGATGCCTACCTTGGCGAAGCCGCGTATCAAGGAAAATGCGTTCTGAACAATCTTTTCCTGTGGCCTCCCTGTGGCGCCCTGTTTGTCTGCCTCTAAAATTGCATCGCAAACATCCACGAGGATTTCAGCTGGATAACCATAACCCATGTGGCCAGTAGGTGGTTGGAAGAAAACCGGCGATTTCAGCGCCGCCTCTAAGTCACTGTCAATAAAGGGCTTAAGCCACTTTTGGGAAGCAAAACGAGGTATTTCGGCGCCAGTGTTTGAAGGCTCTTTGTCTGTTCTAGGGCCACCTCGCGTTACCCCCAACCCCTTAAACATACCGCGTTGGCTCAAAACGCGAGTTTCATCCTCCAGAACATAGCAATCAATTTGAACGCCCCCTATTTCAAGCGGCCTATCTGCGGAACCTGCCAGTGTCTTCGAAACTTCTGGCTTTGGCGGTGCCACATCAAAGAATGAATCTGCAACATCATCAAATGTTCCATCTGTGATAGGCATAATGAGGTCTGGTTTTTTAGCCATTAATCAAGTCCTTGTAGGTCAGGCGTTTATCAACCATCCGGTCAATGGTCATGTTGATGAAGTTAACCGTGCCAACATCTGATGTGTTGTGACGGAAAGAATATTCGTTCACGTAGCGGTGCAAGTGGTCCTCACTCATGTAGTGATAAACGCCGATGTAACCGCGTTTTAACAATGACCAGAAGCTTTCGATGCCGTTTGTGTGAGCCATGTTGCGAACGTATTCGCCAACTGAATGGCGCACTGTTTTGTGAGTAAAACCTTGTGCAGAAAGGCCATTGTAGGCACGGAATTCGTCTGTGACGACCACGCCGTTTGCTGGCGCGTTATCCTTGATAAAACCTACTAGTGTTTCGGCATTTGTGCGCTTGATAGGTGTGGCACGAACTTGGCCTTGTTCATCACGCATACCGACGACTGCAATCTTACCAACTGCGCCACGGCCAGCTTGAAGTTTCTTATCAGCGTGTTTGTTTTTTTCTTTGCCGCCAACATAAGTTTCATCAACTTGAACTTGACCGTCCATCTTGTCGTTACTGCCGCCCATCCATGTTTCGCGGATGCGTTGGGCAAGAAACCATGCGGACTTCTGTGTGATACCCAATTCACGGGCCATTTGAGTGCTTGGGATGCCTTTACGGGCGCTTGTGAGCATGTAGATAGCGAGCAACCACTTGAGAAGTGGAAGGCGGCTCTCGGAAAGAACTGTGCCAGTGCGGACGCTGAAATGCTTACGGCAAGATTTGCAACGGTAGGCCATTGGCTTGTGGTCTTTGCACTCGGACACATCGACAGAACCGCAGTGACCACAAACAGGTGCATCACCCCAGCGACGAGCTTCAAAGAAATTCCGTGCAGATTCCTCATTTGGGAATTTCTGGAAGAACTCGAACGTGCTAAGTGTATCTGACATGGGCCTAACCTCTCTTGCTAGTATTAAGCTAGCCAAAATACAGGCTGTAGTCAAGTCATTTTTGGCTAGTTAAGTATATAGGCACCAAAAATAAAAGCCATGGCTACACCCAATAACTCGCCTTTTGCGTTCCAAATCTAACGGGTGAATTTTGTGACCTTTCCTTGCTCTCAGCATCTCCACATCGACTTCTATACAAGGTTCTGTTAAAATTTGTTCAGACCGATTTGTCGGGTGTCTGATCAAGACCCCACTATGGCTTGCGCCTCGCAAACCAGCGAGAAGGATAATAACCGCCAATATCTACCAGAGCGGTTGGCCTAAGACACACTGAAGACAGGTCGTGATCCGCTGATACCAAGCGTCAGCAAGGGCGGTTTAGAAATAGGCCACTCCTATTAATTGGGTTAGGTGCGTAGTCCGTTCTAATTGGCTCACGCTAGTGTGGAAATTTAAAACGGTTGCAGTTGAGGTCAAATTAGAAGTTTTTGGAGGCCAAGCAATGAAAAGTTTTGAATTTCGTTTGCCAGTTTTGTGGTTAGCCATCTTGGGAATTGTTTCAGGTGTTTTATCCACGTATGCGCCAGATGCATTGGAGAAATACACAATTCTGGAAGTCCCGATCTATCAAGGATTTCTCTTTGGCTTAGTAATTGGATTCGGCATTTTCTGTTGGGGAAATGAAAGCTGGGCAAGCGCACTTGTGGCTCTCGTTGTTACAATAGCAGCCTGGATTGCTGCTGTACGCGGTTTCAATTTGATCACCGATGATGCAAAAACCAACCTTTATGTTGGAAGTCTTTTTGCGGGGGCTATCGGAGCAGCGGGAGCAATTCTTGGCGGAGCATTCACCATTCAGAAATTGAGGAATCCACGGTTTTTGATCATGACAGTTTTTGTTGGAGCGCTCGCTGGGCTATTAGTAGTTCCAGAGGTGCAGTCATCAACTGAGGACTTTTTGCTGCTGTTTGTTGTGTGGCAAGCAATTGTGGCAGCCAGCATTGGTTACGCGCTTACGTCAAATTGAACGTTGTGTTGTATCTAACCCTATGCGCCAGTTTTTGGCGCTTAGATAATCTTCATCAGGCATAACTGAGGTTGCGGCCAGTGATCCAGCCACACCTATAAACGCGGCATCACGCTATTCGGGGATCGCTCATTCTACGCTTCGCTTTCTGTTTCCACATAGCGAGGAAACACACCTTCAGGTTTTGGTAGTTCTGATCCGGATTTTAGCATATGTGCGTCGTCCAGTTGATCAAAATTACGGGCGTCTTGATCAACTACCAAGAGGTCGAGCATTTTGCCTGAACTTTCAGGCATGACCGGTTGCGCCAAAATTGCAATAATTCGGATGACCTCAGCGGTCACATAGAGCACCGTATTCATCCGTTCAGGATTTGTTTTCTTGAGCGCCCATGGCTCCTGCGAAGCGAAATAGCGATTGGCTTCGCCCACAACCTGCCAAAGTTGATCCAGATATTTATGGATCAGCTGCTTGTCGATAAATTCGCGTGCAGCGGGTAATACTGCAAGGGCCTGTTCTATCAGAGCCTTATCCGCATCACTGAATGCGCCGGGAACAGGTATTTTTCCCTCGCAATTCTTGTTGATCATGGATAGTGAACGCTGGGCCAGATTGCCAAAATCATTAGCCAAATCAGCATTGATGCGGTTTACAATTGCCTCATGGCTGTAATTTCCATCATTGCCGAATGGTATTTCGCGTAGGAAGAAAAACCGCATCTGATCCACACCATAGGCTTCAGCCATGGAGAAGGGATCAACAACATTGCCAATGGATTTTGACATCTTGATGCCGCGATTCATCACGAAACCATGGCCAAAAACCCGCTTTGGCAATGGCAAACCAGCAGACATAAGAAATGCTGGCCAATAGACCGTGTGAAAACGAACAATATCCTTGCCGATAATGTGCACATCAGCAGGCCAGTAATGACTGCGCTCGCCGCCATCGGGCCAGCCAGTCGCAGTAACATAGTTTGTCAGCGCATCGACCCACACATACATGACGTGGTCGGGATTGCCTGGAACCGGAATGCCCCAATCAAAAGTTGTCCGCGAAACCGACAGATCGCGCAGGCCCCCTTCGACAAATTTGGTAATTTCATTGCGTCTTGAAGTCGGGCCGATGAAATCTGGCTGGGTTTTATATAGATCCAGTAATTTGTCTTCATAAGCGGAGAGTTTGAAGAAATAGCTTTCTTCTTCCACCCATTCAACCGGTGTATCTTGCGGGCCATAACGAACTTTATCGTCACGAACTTCGGTTTCGCTTTCATCGTAATAGGCTTCGTCACGCACGGAGTACCAGCCCGCATAGCGATCCAGATAGATGTCACCGCGCTCAACCATTTTGTCCCAAAGGGCCTGACAGGTTTTATGGTGGCGCTGCTCTGTGGTTCTGATGAAGTCATCATTGGAGGCGTTCAATACTTCCGCCATTTTGCGGAATACCAAAACATTTTTATCGGCCAGTTCGCGTGCGGTCATGCCAGCTTCGGCGGCTGTTTTGATCATTTTCTGTCCGTGTTCATCCGTACCGGTCAGAAAAAATACATCAAATCCGTCCAGACGTTTAAAACGGGCAATCGCATCGGTGGCAATCAGCTCATAGGCCTGCCCGATATGCGGCGTGCCATTGGGATAGCTGATGGCTGTGGTGATATAATATTGTTTTTTATCGGTCATTTATTCAATCTACAAAATAAGATGGGTTTGGTATCCAGCAAGCTTTAACAGGTGGCGCGGCTCAAGCGACCGCTGCCATATTCTTAAACAGGGAAAGTATAGTCTGCTTCCTGTCCAAATTGTAGCTATCGGTCAGATTTGCTGCGTGCGTTGTCTTTTCCCACAGCTCGGCCCATCCGGTAAGCGCTTTAAGGTCACTATTTCCCCTAACTCGCTCATGCATAAAATTATACATCAGTTCCAGAAACAACCGGTACTTCTCGTCCTGTGCCCTTGGTGCTAATTGGCTGGCCAATATGTGAATTTTCGACCAGTCTGGGTTTTGAGGCGTTTGCAATATGGTTTCAATCTGCCTGAATAGTGCGATACCGTCTAAATTCAGTAAAACCAATGCACGACGCACAGAACCGCCACTCAATTGCCCCACGAGTTCCTGATCCTTGGGTGATATGCCATCCAGCGCACCAAAGCGACCTGCTATTGCCAAAACATCACTTGGATCAAGCGGCTTCATCGGCAGCATCTGACATCTGGATCTGATGGTTGGCAGCAATCGTCCAGCGGCGTGGGAAATTACCATGAACAGGGTTTGCGCTGGCGGTTCTTCCAGAATTTTCAGCAAAGCATTGGCGGCATTTGCATTCATCTCGTCAGCAGAATCAATAATGCATATCCGCCAGCCCTTTTCGCCCGGAGTCATGCCGAAGAATTTTCTGGTTTGACGTATTTCATCCACGGTCAGCATGGTTTTGAATTTTTTTGTTTTATGATCCCATGGACGTGACAGATGCAGCAGGTTGGGATGGCCGCCTTTGGCAATCTTGGATTCGATCAAATCGCCTTCTTCAGCCTTTTGGAATTTTGGGTTGATTACCTCATTCCCGGAGTTTCGGAATACATGTCCTGCAAACCGAAAAGCCGTTGTTGCCTTGCCAATACCTTTGGGACCACTGAGCAGCCACGCATGATGCATACGCCCTGATGCAAGATGGTCTGCCAATAGATCGAGGGTTTCCCCATGGCCAATCAAATTCATATTTTCCGATGGATCGGGCAATTCATCGATCCGGTCAGCTACCAGTTTATCGCCAAACTCTGTGGTCATGGTTTTTCAGCTGGCGGTTTTGCCCTGCTTACCCTTTTGGAAGGTGCTCGACTTTTGGTGCGTGTCGGTTTTTTTGCTTTATG
>JAESUH010000183.1 GCA_016763155.1 Rhizobiaceae bacterium | reverse complement strand
CTTGCAGCCCTGACACCTTCAAGATTGCCCCCATAGGGTGCAAGTTTCAGATAGAATTCCAGCAGCTGTTCTTTTGAATAACGCCGCTCCAATTGAAGCGCACGAAACATCTGGTGAATTTTTGCCCCAAGCGAGCGGGCAGCCCTTGGCTCCATTAAGCGTGCAAGCTGCATGGTCAGCGTTGATCCGCCCGAAACAATTTTGCCGTGAACAACAAACTGCCCCATGGCCCGCAACATAGCCAAGGGATCAACCCCAATATGAGTGAAAAACCGTTTGTCCTCATAGGCTAAAAGCAGTTTGACAAAATTTGGATCAATTTTATCGAGACGGGCCGAAAGCCGCCAGCGTCCGCCTTCGATCGGATAAATGCGCAGCAACTTACCATCGCGGTCATTCACTTCAACCGAGGAAGCCACAAGCAATTCAACAGGCGGTGGATACAATGCGTCCACATAGGCAAAACTCAACCAGCCGAAGAACCCACCCAACACGGCAAAGGATGCAGCATAGCTGCTGATCCTCAGCCATTTTGGCCAGCCCATGATCGGCATGGTATTTCGCCTAATCATATCCGGTTACCGGGCGGCAGATATCTTGAAGAAACCAGTCGCCGTTCGCGCTTGAAACTGCGGCCGGTACATATCCTCAACGCTTGCTGCCGGATGCACATAGGTACCAGGCGTTACCGCCCGAACCATATAGGCAACCGTATGTCCGCCCTGATTATTGTAGCTGTGATTAAACGCTGCCACGAAACGATCCTTGCGGAATTCGGTATGAACCGCATCAAGATCCGGCAACCATTCAAACCCTTTAACATCCGCACTATTGATAAGCCGTGGATTATCAATCTCAAACCCACCGGGAAGAAGGTCGGTCATAATAACGCGCGAAGACCACGGGTTATCCTGATCAAATTTGATCACAACCAAAAAGCGCTCATTCTGTTGCACATCGTTCAACGTGGTTTCAGTACCATCCAGCCGGTAATATTGACGCTCAATGGTAAACCCGTCCCCACCCGCAGAAAGCGGAACGCTGGGTGAAGCAATCGTGGACACCACCGCTACCAGATTACGAGACATTTCATTGGAAACAGTGATTGAACCATCCGCAAGATCAACACCAGAGAGGTTCGAGGAATAAGCCCCTTGATGTTTGGTGCCATTAACGCTGAGTTCAATGGCTGCGTCTTCCTCCTGAATTGCCCTTGCCGCAAGCAACATCCACGCATTTTCCTGAGTAGAGGTATAGGTGCGAAGATTAAGCTCTTTGGCAACCAGATCGCTCATTTGACCAACCAGTGGGCTTGCAGGTCGAGATTCTGATGCGAGCGCCAACATGGCCGCACCATCACGCAGGGCAGAACCGTAATCTGCCCTTGCAAGCGTGATAGTCGCCTTGTCATTTGCCAGATTATAGGCAGAACCAAACGCTTTATTGGCACGCTCCACATCATTATAAAGCGCCAGTGCCGCCCCCAGATGGGCACGTGCTAGAGGCGTTTTAAATTCGCGCAGTTTTGTATCTGCATAATAGCGCAAATCTCCGGCAGAAGCCGCTCTGTTGCGCGCCAGCACATAAAGCATATATGCGATTTCATTGCCCTTATCGGAGATATCGTTGGAATATCCGAGAGAGTTTTTCAAATTCTCAACGGCCAACCGCATACCGGTATCTGGAACTTTATAACCCTTTTCACTGGCTCTTGTCAGGAAGTCCGTGACATAGGAATCCAGCCAAAGGTCTCCCCCGCCCGGGCCCCATAATCCAAAACTTCCGCTGGCAGATTGATAAGAGAGCACCCTTTTAATCGCGCCTTCAATCCGCGTGCGAACATCTTCAGCATCGATCAGGCCACGAGCCGCGCCAAAATCACTGAGATAAAGCAACGGCAGGGCTTTACTGGTGGTCTGCTCCGCACAGCCATAGGGGTATTTATCAAGCTTCATCAAGAGACCCGGCAGGTCAAAAGCTGTGGTACTTGAAACATTCACACTGACATTGGCACCATGAATGATACTGCCCAAAAGCAGCTCCTTATCAAGCGTGACACTGCCACCATCCGCCACCAACGGAAATTCTATTCGCCTCGTCACCGGCAAGGTGGAAGGCCGCACAAAGATTTCCTGTACTACCGAGGAAACCCTCTCCCCTTCATAGGAAGCATTCAAGGTCAGGCCAATTGTGCCCGGCCTGTTTGCCGTGAGGGACACCACAAAAAATTTCCGCTCACCCGCTGCCAGATTGACGGAGGCAGGAATTGCACTTGCATCAATCGAAACCACATCATTTGCCTCAAGCGACAAAGCGTAATCTCCAGCTGGCCCATCGGCATTGGCAATCTCAACCACGATTTCTGCCACATCTTCCGGTGCAAGCACCTTGGGAACACTGGCGGTTAAAATAACAGGGTCGCGGATGATCACATCACCAGTAGCCGAGCCAACACCTTGCTTGGTCCATGCAACGGCCATCACTCTGGCGGTGCCGTTAAACTGAGGCAATTCAAACTCAATCGTTGCACGTCCAGTCGCATCCACTTTCACAGCACCAGAAAAGAAAGATAAGAGCTTCTGGGTTGGCGGGCTGCCTTCAGGAGTTAAGCCGCTGGCATCACCACCCGTTTGCAATTTGCCGAAAGCACCTTTCGATGCATCAATCAACCGGCCGTAAATATCACGGAATTCCAGTCCCAGGGCGCGTTGACCATGATAATATTCTGAAGGTTCAGGCGGCTGGTAACGGGTCAGATTGAGAATACCCACATCCACAGCGGCAATCGTAACATAAGCTGTTTCATCGGGCTTCAAACCATCAATCGCCACCGGAATTGCCAATGTCTCCATCGGTCTGGTTTTTTCAGGCAACTCCAGTCGCACATTAAGTTTGCGGGCACCAGGATCAACCTGCAACCAAGTTGTGCCAATTGCACGCAATGGCATGCGGCTCGTTTCCTTGCTGCCCCCTGGGCGCATCAGGAATGCAGTAACATAAGCCCGTGCTCCCCATTCAGCCTTCACCGGAATTTCCAGTTTGGCCCCTTCACGAGGTACTTTAATGTTCAATGTTTCGTGCAATTGATCAGAACCAATTGCCACCATCAATTCACCGGCAAAACGTGGTGAGATCGTAAGGGTTGCCTTATCACCCACCGAATATTTTTCGCGGTCAAAAGCGATTTCCAGCGCATCAGGCGTATCTCCTGAACCGCCATCAACATACCACCCGGCAGAAAACTCAACACTGGTCGCAGGGCCGCTGGCATCGGCAGTTTCAATTTCCAGCCGATAACTTCCCCATTTTACTGGCACTGAAATTTTTGCAGTACCATCGCTGGCCACATTAATGGTTCCGTCACCCGCAAGACGCGGAATTGTCACCGCCTCATAGCGCCACCGGCCATCATTGCGGTACCATTGGTAATTGCGTTCGATTTTTTGCAGTGACCAGTTAAGATCGGAAAGGTCGATCTTGTTACCGTCTGGATCAACAGCAATTACATCAAATTCAGCTACAGAATCTTCAGCAAGTCCACCATCATCAAATACCGGGCGAACACCGATCATCGGACCTTCTGCGCGTACAGGCAATTCGAGACTGCGTTCAATCGCTCTGCCGCCATCTTCGCGCATACGCACCGTGACGTTTGCAACAATTGGACGAGTGGTTGCAGGAAGAGTTCCCAAATAAGCTTCAAACTCCGCATGCCCTTCCCCATCGGTCTTTGGCAGACCGGTCAAAGGATAGATAGAAACTCCAGTACTTTCTTCATCGTCCAGACCAAATTGAAAGCCTGAAAAGCCCTCGCGTTTTCGAACTGTGCCCGCACGAACTTCACCTTCAAGGCTAAGCCCACTTGCCGGTGCACCATAAAGAAACTTGCCTTCCAGCGTCATCGCCGCTGGAGCAAGGGCTGAAAACAATTTGGACGAGCTTGCCAGCTCAAACTCAGTGCGATCTGGAATAAAGTCTTCAACCAGAAATGTTTTTTCAGCCAGAGCTGCTTTTTTAGGATCTGTATAAACAGACAGGCTCCAGGTGCCGCGCATGGCATTGTCGCTCAATTGATATGGCACTACATGCCCGCCAATCGAACCTGCCTTGGAAACCACACGGCGAGCT
>JAESUH010000020.1 GCA_016763155.1 Rhizobiaceae bacterium | reverse complement strand
CACGCCGCGTAATTTTCCGCCAACCTTCTTTGCAGCAACCATTGCCACCAGATGGGAACCGGCAGAATGGCCCATAATGACGATCCGTTTGGCATCGCCACCATAACGGCCAATATTTTTTCTTACCCAGCGAATGGCGCGAACCACATCGTTTACCTGGCCATCAATGGTGGTGCTGGGAACGGGACGATAATCCGTTGAAACCAGCATCCAATTGCGCTGATTGGTGAAGCTGCCGAGCTGATAGGATTTTGCTCGCGTGCCCCTGATCCAGCCGCCGCCATGGACGTATAGAAGGATGGGTGCCTTTTTGCGTATCTGAAACAACCCACGGCGTTTTGTAGATTGCGGCGCGTGGATATCTACTTTTAATCCACCGCCAATAGGCACGCCTTTGGTAATGACGGATTCAGCTTGCGCAAATGTAGCGAAAATAACGAGTAACAATAGAACGCCGAAGCCGAAAATAGATTTTACGGCGATCTTTAAATTCAGATTGTTCACTCGCTATTCCTCCAAATATTGTTAGTCCTTTTGCACAGGCATAAGCCGCAGACCCAGATCACGCAATTGCGCTGACTGAACGTCGCTTGGTGCCCCCATCAGTAAATCAACTGCCTGCTGGTTCATCGGGAACATGGTAATTTCGCGCAGGTTTATTGCTCCTACGAGCAACATCACGATCCGGTCAACGCCAGCAGCCATGCCACCATGTGGCGGCGCGCCATATTGGAACGCACGATAAAGGCCACCGAAACGTTCTTCAACTGTTTCTTTGTCGAGGCCAGCAATCTCAAATGCCTTGATCATGGTTTCAGGCAAATGGTTTCTGATGCCACCGGAAGCAATTTCAAAGCCGTTACAGACCAAATCATATTGGTAGGCCTTGATGGTCAGCGGGTCCTGATTTTCCAATGCATCCATTCCACCTTGTGGCATGGAGAACGGGTTGTGGGCGAATTCAACTTTTTTGTTTTCTTCGTCCCACTCGTAGAACGGGAAATCCACAACCCAGCAAAGGTCAAAGCGGTCTTTGTCAATCAGGTCACGTGATTCAGCAGCTTGGGTACGTGCATCTCCTGCAAAGTGTGCAAATTTCTTTGGATCGCCAGCAACAAAGAAGCAAGCATCACCTGCTTCAAGGCCAAATTGTTCAAGAATGGCTGCGGTACGTTCCTCACCAATGTTCTTGGCCAAAGGACCGGCACCAACTGTTTTGCCTTCTTCTTCGCGCCAGAAGATATAGCCAAGACCGGGCTGACCCTGCTTCTGCGCCCAGGAATTCATCCGGTCACAAAATGCGCGGCTGCCGCCGGTTTTTACAGGAATGCCCCAGATTTCAACTTTCGGGTCACGTTCGATCATGCCAGCGAAGACTTTAAAGCCAGAGCCTGCAAAATGTTCGGTGGTTTCTTCCATTACAATCGGGTTGCGCAAATCTGGCTTATCGGTACCGTATTTGCGCATGGAAACATCATAGGCAATGCGCGTGAAGGTCTGCGTAACGGGCTTGCCCTCAGCATAATCTTCAAAAACTTTGCGAATGACGGGCTCAATGGTGGTTAGGATATCTTCCTGCTCAACAAAGCTCATTTCCAGATCGAGCTGGTAGAACTCTCCGGGCAATCTATCAGCGCGCGGATCTTCATCACGAAAACATGGGGCAATCTGGAAATATTTGTCGAAGCCCGACATCATAATCAATTGCTTATATTGCTGCGGTGCCTGTGGCAGAGCATAGAACTGGCCGTGATGGATGCGGCTTGGCACAAGAAAATCACGTGCGCCTTCAGGCGATGATGCGGTCAGGATAGGCGTGGAAAATTCGTTGAAATCTGCCTTGGCCATTTCCTTACGCATGGTAGAAATGATGCGGGTACGCTGCATGATATTTTCGTGCAAGGTCTCGCGACGCAAATCCAGAAAACGGTATTTCAGGCGAATATCTTCAGGATAATCCGGCTCACCAAATACGGGTAGTGGCAATTCCTCGGATTTTGAAAGCACTTCAATGTTTTGCGCGTAAATTTCAATTTCGCCGGTGGGCATATTTGAATTTACGGCATCGCCATCACGCGCTCTCACATCGCCATCGACACAAAGAACCCATTCTCCACGCACAACTTCTGCGACGGAAAATGCTGGCGAATCAGGATCGGCAACAATTTGGGTCAGGCCATAATGGTCGCGCAGATCGATAAACAATACGCCCCCATGATCGCGGACACGATGTACCCAGCCCGAAATTCGAATTTTTTCGCCAATGTCTGATTTGCGCAAGGCTTCACATGTGTGACTGCGGTAACGGTGCATTTTTAATCCTGGAATTGTTTTATCAGCCAGTTTTCAGCGGGCCGAATATCGCTTGTTTCTTTGGGCGACAAACCATAACAGGGCCTGATTTGTCAAGACAAGCCCCAAGTTTTGCAGCATCTGGAGGCATTAGTTTGTGGTTTTTAAAAAATATAGTCATAACCCACCCATGACAATGCTGACGATTACCCATGAACACCAAATTGAAACTGAAGAGAAAAAGTCTCGTTTCATCGCTTTTTTGGTACCCATCGACACATTTGAAAACCGTTTGAAAGAGCTGCGCGTCGAACATCGCAAAGCCAGCCATCATGTCACAGCCTTTCGTCATGTGATGGAAGACGGGCGCATCGACGAAGGTGCTAAAGACGATGGCGAACCAGCGGGCACATCCGGAATGCCAATATTAAAGGTGATGCAGGGGGCAAAAATTGTCGATTGCGGCATCATTGTTGTGCGTTATTTCGGAGGCACAAAGCTTGGAACCGGTGGCTTGGCACGCGCCTATTCCAAGGCTGCAAAGCATACAATTGATGGGGCAAAAAAAACCACATGGCATAAATGGATAGAGCGAACAGTGGTTTGTGGATTTGAGGCGATGTCAGCGATTGAAAAACAGATTTCGAATCTGGACCTCAACGTAACACAACGAGTTTTTATCAGTGAAGGCGTAGAACTGACTTTCGAAGGCCCTGAAAAAACTGTAAAAACTGTTTTGGTTTAGTTTTATACTCTGTGCATACGGAAAAACATTAGATTCCCGAATGAAATTCTCATGATTATTTGTCACTTCGATCAATAAATGGCATAGAGTATGATTTCAGCAAAAACGGATAGACTAATGATTTCTTTTTACAATTTGAAAGTACACACATTAGGCAAAGAAGAAGTTTTCAAAGATATTGTACGAGTGTCAAAAAAGTACCGCCCATCGTCCAACGGAAAGATATGCAGAATTGCTACTAAGAATAAAAGTATCCTTGCATCTGTCCGAGGCATTGATAGCGATAGATGTGTTATAAAAATTGATGAGATCAATCGGGACAAACTAGGTATAAATATTAATTCATCATACGGATTTACAATTGTTCGCGCTACATGGTTTTCAATTTTACGATGGCATGTTCTAGCGTCAGATCCATCAATTAGGATTCCAGCAATACTGGGGGTTTCATCGCTTTTCCTTGGTATAATTAGTATACTTATCGCAATATTTTCATAAATTCAAAACATATCACTATGGTACTTTTTGATCGGTAGACCCTGGAATTCTGCTCTGTTAGATTTTTGGAGAATCAAAATATACTGGGATGTCATTTATGTTTGAGACAACAATTGCTGGAAGTCTGCCGAAACCTTCATGGCTGGCAAAGCCGGAAACCCTTTGGGCACCGTGGCAGCTGGAAGGTGATGCGCTGATCCGCGGCAAGCAGGACGCGGCCTTGGTGTGGCTAAAACTGCAAGAGGATGCAGGCATTGATACGGTAACTGATGGCGAACAATTCCGCATACATTTTGTCCACGGGTTTCTTGAACACATCTCAGGCATAGACTGGGACAATAAAACAAAAATGGGCATTCGCGATAATCGCTATGTGGTTGACGTGCCTCAAGTGACCGCCAAACTTTCGCGCAAACAATCTGCCCACGGGGAAGAAGTTCGCTTTGCGCGTGCCCACACCAAGAACAAACTAAAATTTACCATTCCCGGCCCAATGACCATTTGCGATACGATTGCCGATGCCCATTACGGCAGCCGCGCCGATATGGCGATGGCATTTGCAGAAATTCTCAATGAGGAATTACTCGAACTTGATGCTATCGGGGTCGATGTGGTGCAAATTGACGAGCCTGCGTTCAACGTGTTCATGGAAGATGTAAAAGAATGGGGTATTGAAGCACTCAACCGGACCATCAAAGGACTGAAATGTGAAACAGCGGTTCACGTTTGCTATGGTTACGGCATTGAGGCCAATATTAAGTGGAAGGAAACTCTTGGCTCTGAATGGCGCCAATATGAGGAAATATTCCCGGCCATAAATGCAAGCAATATCGATCAGGTTTCACTGGAATGTGCTAATTCCAAAGTTCCCATGTCGCTCATCGGTCTACTCAAGGACAAGAAAATTCAGGTTGGGGTGATTGATGTGGCAACAACACAAATCGAAACGCCTGAACAAGTGGCCGCAGTTCTTCGCAGCGCCTTGGAACATGCTGATGCAGAACGCATTTTAGCAAGTACAAATTGCGGTCTTACTCCGCTTTCACGTGACGTTGCAGAGGGAAAACTGGTGGCTCTGGGGCAAGGGGCAGCACTGATGCGTAAAGAAGTTGCGTAATTCTCTCTTGGCCACAAGACAAACATATTTCAATTAGTTATAGATGCCTATGAAAATTATTACGACAACGGACGATCTGGCAGAAATCTGCCAGCAAATGGCTCAACATCAATACGTTACAGTCGATACGGAGTTTCTTCGTGAAAGTACGTTTTGGCCGGAATTATGCCTGATACAGATGGCTTCGCCTGAAGATGCCTGCATTGTTGATGTGCTGGCTGAGGGAATTGACCTGGCACCGTTTTTTGAGCTCATGGGCGATGAATCGATTGTGAAGGTTTTTCATGCAGCCCGTCAGGACATTGAAATCATCTATAATCTAGGCAATTTGATACCGCATCCGGTGTTTGATACTCAGGTTGCAGCGATGGTTTGTGGTTTCGGCGACAGCATTTCCTATGACCAACTGGTGTTTAAGATCACCTCTCATCAGGTCGATAAATCTTCCCGCTTTACCGATTGGCGCAGACGCCCTTTAACCACGAAGCAGCTTGATTATGCTCTGGCCGACGTCACCTATTTGCGCGATGTCTATCAGTCCATCAAAGCTAATCTGGAAGAACAGAACCGCTCTCATTGGGTTGACGAGGAAATGGAAGTTCTCACTTCAAATGAAACCTACGATATGCCGCCGGAAAATGCATGGAAACGATTGAAGATGCGTGTGCGCAAGCCACGGGACTTTGCCATGATGAAACTGGTTGCGGAATGGCGTGAAAAAACGGCTCGAGAGAATAACGTTCCCCGCGGCCGGGTGGTAAAAGATGACGCAATTTACGAAATTTGCGGCCATCCTCCAAAAACCATACGGGACATTTCCCAAATGCGTGGGCTCTCACGCGGCTTTGATCGCAATCGCTATGGCGAAAGCCTGTTGGAAGTTGTGAAAATCGGCCTTGAATTGCCAAATTCTGAATTGCCGACTATGCCACGGATGAAGAAAACGCCAGAGGGTTCAGGAGCTGCAACAGAAATGTTGAAGGTGCTTTTGAAACTGACGGTGGAAGCGCACGGTGTGGCTGCAAAAGTAATCGCAACCGTTGATGATTTGGAAAAAATTGCTGCCGATGACAATGCAGATGTTGCCGCATTGAGAGGTTGGCGACGGGAATTGTTTGGCGATACTGCTCTCAAGTTGAAAAACGGCCAGATTGCACTTGGTATCCAAAACAAGGTGATAAAAGTTATCAGCGTCGCCGACAACAGCAAGGTTGCCGCAGAATAATTTAGAGAATTATCTCTTCTTCTTGCCAATTTCCAGCTCGATTGGTTCTCCGATTTCTCGGGCCAATTGTGCTAGGCGCTTGTTTGGCCGCTCTCCTGCCAGATCCGATAGGTTTTCCGGCAATATGAAACGCAGGGTTCCATCCTTTGCCCGTTTCAGTTCCAATTGCGGGATGATGCCGGCATTTGAAGCGGAATATAAATAGAGCAGACGATTAATTGCCGCCAGAATGCGGGCATGGAGAATGGTGCGGCGGTCAGCTAACATTGCGATATCCGGCATGGCAAATTTGGTGTTGAGACCGGAATAGCGGCAGTAATTTGATATTGCGAGAAACGCACGGCCTGCATGGCTGATGCCAATAAAGCCCGCATTAGCAATGATGCCTAGGCTTTGTTTGGCCTGATAATCTGAATGGGCGCGCCAGGCAATATCAGCCAGATAGCATGAAGCAACACGGTATCTGGCTTCGTTTTCGGTTTCAACTATTCCAATTGCTGCAAAAGCATCCTTTGTCCAATTGGCAAGCTCTTCCGCATGGCGCGGTGATCGCGCTCTTAAAACAGCCAACTCCCGGCACGCTTCAAGCAATGGATCCTTTTTCTGCTCCTTGGCGTCGAGAAGCGCATAGAGATATCCTTCACGGACCCCCAAAGATGAAATGGAAACAGTCTCTGCGCCAGTGAATTTTAGAGCTTCCATCAACACAATTGCCCCAATCGGCAATAAGGCGCGTCGGTTCTTGGAAACATTTTCCATACCCGCCATATTTTGCGGATCTTCTTCAATCAGCAGCTCGCAAAATTCGATAATGGTTTCGGCTTTTACCGTATAATCGTGCAGTACGAATAATGGATATTCTGTATGCGCCATGT
This sequence comes from Rhizobiaceae bacterium, assembly GCA_016763155.1. Taxonomy (GTDB): domain Bacteria; phylum Pseudomonadota; class Alphaproteobacteria; order Rhizobiales; family Rhizobiaceae. Next base: position 16,484 of record JAESUH010000020.1, on the reverse strand, counting down.
GAAGCTTGGCCAAAGAGCGCCATGTGCCGCCGACCGCATAAAACACCTGGCCTTTGAGATCTGCCCGATCAGAGATTTTTGAGAAATGTTTCCGGGCGATTTCCCTGGCTTTGTCGAGATCGCCACCGGCCTGTTCGCTTAGTCGCAAACCACCCAAAGGCATGGTCACGCCTTTGTTTTTTTGAGGGGCAGCTTCGGGGCGAACATTGATTAGTTCCAGTGAACCACCGCCCAAATCCCCGACAATTCCATCTGGTTTATAAAACCCGCTCCTGATACCCCATCCGGCAAACATGGCCTCTTCCTTGCCGGATAGAAGAACCACCTTGCCGCCTGAAATTTCTTCTACTTTGGCAATAAAGGCCGGACCGTTCTCTGCCTCGCGGACAGCAGCTGTGGCAAGGATATGAGTATCGGTGACGCCAGATTGCTTGGCAATGGCTCGAAATCTTACTATTGCGCTTAGGGCAGATTTTACCGCCTGTTCATCCATGCGCCCGCGGAGTGCCAGTCCACGCCCCAAACCACAAAGTATTTTTTCGTTGAAAAGCACCGATGGAGCACGGGTAAAGCCTTCATAAATGACCTGCCGAACAGAATTCGAACCGATATCGATTACTGCAATCGGTTCGCGTTCGAGCAACCGCCCCTGGGCTTGTTGATATGAGTTAGCCATCACGTCTTATGAAAGTCTTCGGTGCGTCATCTTTAAGGGATTCTCCCCGACCTGATAGGCTTGGATTGGTCATGAAATATTGCTGTGCGCTGAAACTTTCGGCGCCCTTTTTAGGAACAATCCTTTTGCTCAAGCCGTTTGGTAGAATTTCCCAACTCTGCTCATTATCCATCAAATTTGCCAGAACAATCTGATCAAGCACTTGCTTTTTCACCGTTTTGTTATCAAGCCGAACCATAACCTCGACCCTACGGTCAAGGTTTCTTGGCATCAAATCGGGCGATCCGATGTAAACAATTGCCTTTTTTGAAGGTAACCAGTCGCCATTTCCAAAACATAGAATACGGCTATGTTCAAGAAAACGTCCAACAATGGACTTCACCCGGATGTTTTCTGACATGCCCTGAATATTTGGTCGCAAACAACAAATGCCCCGAATAATCAATTCTATCTGTACACCAGCCTGACTAGCCCGGTAGAATGCGTCAATCAATTCGCTATCCACCAGAGAATTCATTTTGCACCAGATTTGAGCTGGTTTCCCTGCCTTTGCGAATTCAATTTCTTTTTCGATATATTCGACCATGCGTTGGCGCAGATCGATCGGCGATACAGCAAAATTGTCCAATTTTTCAGGCTTGGCATAACCGGTGACAAAGTTAAACACCTTAGCCACATCATGGGTGATGGCCGGATTTGCCGTAAAATAGGAGAGATCTGTATAAACTCGTGCGGTGATCGGATGATAATTTCCGGTGCCTATATGGACATAATTTTCCAGTTTTCCATCTTCACGGCGCACGATTTGAGAAAGTTTTGCGTGGGTTTTCCAGTCTACAAACCCAAATACAACCTGAACCCCTGCCCGTTCCAGATCACGAGACCAGCGGATGTTCGCCTCCTCGTCAAAACGTGCCTTCAATTCCACAACTGCGGTAACAGATTTTCCAGATTCAGCTGCTGCAATCAGTGCGGCAACGATTGGGCTGTCATTTGAAGTTCGGTAGAGGGTCTGCTTAATCGCCACCACGTCTGGATCATTGGCTGCCTGTTGCAAGAACGAAACCACCACATCAAATGATTCATATGGGTGGTGAACGATGAATTCCTTTTGGCGGATTGCCGCAAAGCAATCGCCGTCCATTTCGCGAATACGTTCAGGAAAACGTGCATTGAAGGGAGGGAATTTAAGATCGCTGCGCTCGACATTCACGATCTCGGTCAAATTGTGCATGGCAAGCATGCCGTCCACCAGCACCCGCCGCCCTTCGTCCAGCCCCAATTCGGACAGGACAAAACTCTGGATGTTTTCAGGCATGCCTGAATCAATTTCCAACTGAATAATGGACCCTCTACGGCGGCGTTTTAGCGCTGTCTCATAGGTTCGCACCAGATCTTCCGCTTCTTCGGCAATTTCAATATCTGAATCTCTGATGATACGGAAATTGCCCGAACCACGGGAACGATATCCGGGGAATAGTTTGGAAATATAGAGCCCAACAACATCCTCAATCGAGATGAATTGAATGCGGCTATTGTTTTTTACTGGCAGAGTGATGAAACGGCGCAAGCCCTCAGGCAAGCGAATGAGAGCAACCATTTTGTCGCCATCACTGTCGTTTGCCAGATCAAACATCAAAGACTGGCCGAGATTAGGGATGAATGGGAAGGGATGCGCCGGGTCCATTGATAGCGGGGTTAGAACCGGAAAAACTTCCTCAATGAAGCACTTTTCCAGCCATTTTTCATCCTTGCTGCTCAATTGTTCCGGCTTCACAATGAAGATGTCTTCTTTGCTCAGAGCCTTTTCCAACGAACTCCAACTGGCCTGCTGATCATTTTGCAGGGTTTTGGTTACGGATAAAACTGCTTCCAATTGTTCCTTGGGAGTGAGCCCATCATCGGAAACCGCTTCCACGCCTTCACGCACCTGACCGACCAGACCGGCGATGCGCACCATGAAAAATTCATCGAGGTTGTTGGCGGAAATAGAAAGGAAACGAACCCGCTCCAGCAAAGGATTATTCGTGTTTCCTGCTTCTTCCAAAACCCTTCTGTTGAACTCAAGCCAAGACAATTCACGGTTCATAAACCGAGTAGGATCAGAGAATAAATCTATTCCACTGTCATTGCTTTCAAGAAGGTTTTCACTCTTTTTCATAGGCCACCTGAATTTTTGTAATTTTACTGTTTCAGTATAGCAAATTTGACCGGGCGAGTGTGACAGTTTGATGGCAATTTGGTGGCTTGGTTAATGAGTGAGATTAATCGGAAGACATTTCCTGCAATACCCGACTGGCCAACGCCTTGGTGATTTTTGAATTCCTGGCCAAGGCTTCATGATCCAGCTTTTCGACGATCTCACCGGCAATACCAAGCGAACGTTCCATGCGCACCACCAGATAATCGACAACAGCTGGATCAATTTCCAATTGGCGATCGGCAAATAATTTGTGGATCACCAATGCAAGCAGCGTGTCATCTGGCTCATAAAGTTCCACCAAAAATGCACCGCGAAGGCGCGATGATAGATCGGGCAGCGTGATGTTCCATGCCTTGGGCCAGGTACGGCTGGTGATTAGCAAGTATCCGCCATTGGCCCGGGTTTGATTGATCAGGTGAAACAGCGCGGTTTCATCAATGCCGTTTGCATCGGCGTTTTCCAAAACAAAATTCCTGGCTTCACCTGTCAGGGCGTGTTCCGTGCGCAAATTCTTCATTTTGAAGATTTCAGCATCGGCCTGCCCAGACCAAATTGATGCGAGATGGGTTTTCCCGGAACCCACGGGGCCTGCCAGAATAGCCACATTACCCGGCCAATCTGGCCACGCATCGATCATCTCGACAGCGGTGAAATTTGCTGGGCTTTCAATCAGGTCTTCACGGGCATTGCCACCTTCAACGGGCAAAGTGAAGGGAATTTGGTCGCTGTGTTTATGCACTCGGCTACTCGATTTCTAGAATTATTGCTCACTATGCCCTTTATAGAGGTCGCTTTGCAAATAACGTCCTAACCCGAATCGAATAACAACACCAACGGATGCAGCAGCAGGTACAGCAACCAACATGCCGGTAAACCCAAACAGGGAGCCAAAGGCAAATAACGCAAACATCAGCCATACCGGATGGAGGCCAACACTTTCTCCAACCAGCTTCGGTTGCAAAATATTGCCTTCAAAAAACTGACCAATGGCGAAAATTGCAACTACAGCACCAATCATTATGTAATCTGGCCAATACTGGACCAGTGCAACACCCACCGATAAAACCAGACCAGTAATTGACCCAACAAACGGGATGAAGGATATCAGACCGGCAAACAGGCCGATTAACAAACCAAAGTTCAGACCCAAAACCGTGAGGGCTACGCCATAAAAAATACCGAGTATCAGGCACAGCGTACCCTGACCACGCACAAAGCCTGCAATCGCAGAATCGATCTCACCGGCTATTTCACGAATGGTCTTGCGATGATCACGCGGCAGTACACCGTCGATTTTTTCGATCATATTATCCCAGTCGTATAACAAATAAAATGCAACAACCGGGGTCACTACCAGTAGCGAAACCACATTTATCAGCGCTTTGCCGGAACTCCACAGCTTCTGTAACAGCGCAGAAAGCCAGCTTGCACCCTGCTTCATCAGTTCACCAAGGTTATCTTGTATGGTCTTGCCTTCAATGCCGATGACATCATGCAACCATGTGCTTTCACTGGAAGCGATCAGCCCCTGAAACTTGGTAACCAAATCAGGCATCCGAGCTAAAAACCCACTGATCTGGCTACCTAAAATGGGTATTACCACCATTAAAAACAGCACAAATATCACAATAAAACTCACCAGTATTATTGTTGTTGCGAGGATGCGACTAACGCCCATCTTTTGAATCCAGTCAGCGACCGGATCAAAGAAATAAGCTAGCGCCATGCCAGCAACAAAGGGCAGTAAAATATCGGAAAACAGCCAAAGAAAAAATACAAAGGCGGCAAAAGACCCTAGCCAGAAATATATCTGTACCCGAAGCTTTCCTGCAACTTTATCAGCCATGGTGCATCTCTAGTCCTTGTGCCTGTTTTTGTTTGCTCCAACGGCCCATTTAACGGCTCTGCGGAGTATTACGATAATATAGCTTCTAATTTGGGCTCTGCAACATAAAATCAGCGGACAAAGGCTCTCGTTAGGTGCTTTGGGCTTGAAGATAAAGCGTGCTCGCGTATATGCCTATTGAATAGATAGGTTTTAGATTTTTACTGGAAGCCAACTAATGGGCGATGATAATCAACAAGGCAAAAATGGCCTGAGCTATGCACAAGCCGGGGTGGATATCGATGCGGGCAATGCGCTTGTTGAAGCGATAAAGCCGATTGTAAAATCCACTAAGCGAGCAGGGTCGGATTCAGTTATTGGTGGCTTTGGCGGCTTGTTTGATCTGGGAGCTGCGGGTTTTAAAGACCCAATTCTGGTTGCTGCAAATGACGGTGTTGGCACAAAGCTAAAAATTGCAATCGAAGCAGACAGTCATGACAAGGTCGGCATTGATCTTGTCGCGATGTGCGTCAATGACTTGATTGTTCAAGGGGCCGAACCCTTGTTTTTCCTGGATTATTTTTCAACTGGAAAACTTGATGTTGAACAGGGCAAAACCATCATCGAAGGCATTGCCGAGGGCTGTCGTCAGGCCGGCGCTGCACTTATTGGCGGGGAAACCGCCGAAATGCCCGGCATGTATAGTGGCGGAGATTATGATCTGGCAGGATTTGCAGTAGGTGCAGCCGAACGCGAATCGCTTTTGCCTGTAGATCTGGCCGCTGGCGATATCGTATTGGGCATTGCTTCATCCGGTGTTCACTCCAATGGCTTCTCGCTGGTTCGTAAAATTGTTGAATTGGGAGGCCTATCGTGGCAAGCACCCGCTCCCTTCGCACCGCAAACTTCTCTTGGCGAAGCGCTTTTGGAACCCACACGGATTTATGTGAAATCGATCCTCGCGGCCATCAAGGAAACCGGAAACATCAAAGCTCTGGCCCATATCACTGGTGGTGGTTTTGTTGAAAATATTCCCCGCGTATTGCCGGACAATCTTGCGGTGACCATTAATCTCGACGCTATAGAAGTACCTCCGGTTTTCTCCTGGTTACAAAAAACAGGCGGCGTTGAAGAATCTGAAATGCTGCGCACCTTCAATTGCGGTGTAGGTATGGTGGTTGTTGTGAACGAACAAGCTAAAGACGAGATAACGACGATCCTTACAGCCAATGGGGAACAGGTGTTTGAATTGGGCCAATTGGTTGAGCGTGATGGTGAAGCTGTAATATTCAGCGGAGTGTTGGGATAATGAACACCGCTCCCACTCAAACGTCAGCCTTATCCAAGCGAAAACGGGTGGCAATTTTGATTTCCGGGCGGGGTTCAAATATGGCCGCTCTCATTGCGGCAACCATGGATTCGGACTATCCGGTGATTATTTCCAAGGTAATATCCAGCAAAGCGGATGTTAGTGGCCTTGAGATTGCACGTTCCAATGGGATTGAAGCGATCACAATTGAACGCAGTGCCTTTGACAGCACTAGCGATTATGAAGCGGCATTAATTGAAGAATTGGCCCTTGATGAACCTGCCTATATCTGTCTGGCGGGGTATATGCGGTTACTAACCGAGAAATTCGTCAATCGTTTTAACGGGCGTATCCTAAATATCCACCCCAGCCTACTACCTTCATTTAAAGGGCTAGATACTCATCACCGCGCCATCGAAAGTGGTGTGCGATTGCATGGGTGCAGTGTTCATTTTGTAACGGCCACTCTGGATGACGGTCCAATTATTGCGCAGGCAAGCGTGCCGGTTTTACCCAATGACGATGAAGAAGACTTGGCCGCGCGGGTTTTGGTGGCAGAACATCAGCTTTATCCAAAAGTGCTTGGGCTGTTAGCCAGTGACGCAATCCGGTTAAGTGGGATGCGGGTGGTGTTTTCGGATACTTTCCCTGTGACAAATAGTAAGAATTGCCTGTCATCCATTGCCTAGCGTTGACAAGTTTTGCGGCAGGCATCAAATTAAAAATACTAATGTGAACCTTTTGAAAGCCGGAGAAATTTCATGACGAAATTCGTTCTCGCATCAGCATTTGCTCTGATATTGTCAGCCAGTCTGCATAGCGTGGAAGCATTTGCTTATAGCAGTTATCCAAGCTGTGGTGATTCCAAGGTTCTCAACAAAATATCAAAACGCTTTAATCAGGCTGAAAATGATACCTGGTATCGTGGCATACATATGGATTCAATCTCCAGACCTCACGGGCATGACCGGACAGGTTTTGAAGATTCCCCCATCTATCGGCAATATTGCCATGCGTATGCCAACCTTTCGAATGGGAAAAGCCCGAAAGTTTATTATTTAATCGAAGAAGGCATGGGACTTGCAGGGTTTGGCTGGAATGTTGAATTTTGCGTCACAGGCCTCGACCCATGGAGAGTATATGATGGCTATTGCCGCACGGTTCGCCCCTAATTTTTTCAACTCCTTTTCAATGCGTGGCCTATTTCTAGCCATTAGTTTTGTTGCGATATCGATTTGCACCAATTCAGCTCAGGCTGGCGATCTCGTTTTTGCTCATCCAACCATTCGCGAAGCGATACCAGGTGCGCCGGTTGCGGCTGGCTACATCTCAATCACCAATAATTCAGATAGTGCTGACAGGTTGGTTGCTGCTGAAACAAGCTTTGCAGGAATGACGCAAATTCATGAGATGAGTGTCACAGACGGCATCATGAGAATGCGTCAGCTCAAGAAGGGGCTGGAAATTCCTGCGGGTGCCACCGTGCTTTTGAAAAGCGGCGGGTATCACATCATGTTCATGCGGTTGAAAGAAAGCCCGAAAGCTGGAGAAGTCCGCAAGGTCACTCTGACTTTTGAAAAAGCAGGTACCATGGAGATGGATTTCACGGTAAAAACCAAAGCTGAAATCAGCATGCATTAGCACTGGGTTGCTACGTTTCACCCAAATCATGCGCTGAAAACCAACGCCAAAATACCCCAGTTTGGCTGTTCAAACTGGCTTACATTGATCTGAGCAATTTAATAAATTTTTCCACATGAAAATGCTGGAAAGAGCGCCTTGCCGTAGTTATCTGTCAGCAAGAGCTATTCACACAATTGCAAGGAGCAAACATGGTATTTGGATCCGTCCCTAATATTCAAAGTGCCCGACATCGCCGTGACGCCAGCGTATCAGACGACGTTGATTTTGAAATCAAAGGCACTGAGATGCAATTTGTTGAAATTGAGCTCGATCCGGGCGAATCTGCAGTTGCTGAAGCCGGTGCCATGATGTTCAAAGATCCTGACATCGAAATGACCACGATATTTGGTGATGGGTCGGGTGATGAAGGTGGCTTTTTTGACAAGCTATTAGGGGCAGGCAAGCGGGTAATCAGTGGCGAGAACCTTTTTACGACCGTCTTCACCCATCACGGAAGTGGCAAAGCAAGAGTGGGATTTGCGTCCCCTTATCCGGGCCACGTATTGGCAATCAAACTGGATGAAATTAACGGCAGGTTAGTCTGCCAAAAAGATGCATTTCTATGTGCTGCAAAGGGTGTTTCCATCGGCATTGCATTCCAAAAACGGGTTCTCACCGGATTATTTGGCGGTGAAGGTTTCATCATGCAAAGCCTTGAAGGCGATGGTTGGTGCTTTGTTCATGTGGGGGGAACTTTGCTTGAACGAACCCTTGCACCGGGCGAAGAATTACACGTGGATACGGGGTGTGTTGCGGCCTATACTGGCGACATTGATTTTGATGTGGTGCGAGCCGGATCAATCAAATCTATGATATTTGGTGGCGAAGGAGTGTTTTTTGCGACCCTTCGTGGCCCGGGCAAAGTGTGGATACAATCCCTGCCCTTTTCCAGACTTGCTGGACGCATGTGGGCCTCTGCACCGCAAGGGGGCGGTCGCCAAACCGGCGAAGGCTCCATTCTTGGCGGTATTGGCAATATGCTGGACGGCGATTAATGCTCAGTTATTTTTTGCTAGCAGTCGGAATGGCCCTGCTTTTGTTCGGGGGCGAGTTACTCGTGCGTGGGGCCGTTGGCCTTGCGGAGAAACTGGCGATACCGCCTCTCATCATCGGGCTGACGATTGTCTCCTTTGGCACCTCTGCACCTGAATTATTCATATCTGTCGGTGCTGTTTTAGATGACGCGGGCGGAATAGCTCTGGGCAATGTGGTGGGTTCCAATATCACCAATGTGATGTTGGTCCTGGGGCTGCCAGCCATGACCATGGCTATCATCTGTAATGAAAAAGGCATCGGCAAAAACCTGTTGGTTTTGCTGGCTGTTACCATCATCTTCATGGGAATGCTTGCCAAGGGTACGCTAATCCGCCTGGACGGAATGATTTTGCTGGGTATTCTGGCGCTGTTTTTATACGACCAGTTTTGTGCGGCACGAAATGCCCGCGCTTGCACCAATACAACACCAGATTACCATGATGAGGTCTCTTCTGTTCCCACCAATAGCTGGGTCATTGCCGGGTTATTGGTAGTTGGAATTGCCGCTCTTCCAATAGGTGCCGAAATAACAATCGTAGCGGCAACTAAAATTGCAAAAACATGGCACGTTTCAGATGAGGTTATTGGCCTTACTGTTGTAGCCCTTGGAACTTCCCTGCCCGAGCTATCGACCACTTTGATGGCGGCAATACGCAAAAGCTCTTCGGTGGCGCTTGGCAATATTGTTGGGTCCAATATATTCAACATCGCAGCCATCATGGGTTTGACTGTCGTGATTAAACCCATTGAAGTGAGCAATCATGTTATAAGTCTGGACATGTGGGCAATGCTTGTTTCCACCATATTGTTGGTGCTGCTGGCCCATTACAAGCAGGTATTGAATTTCAGAAAGGGCCTTATGATGACAATTGCCTATTGCGTCTACGTTTATCTGGCCTTTGTCTTTTAGATTTATTTGATGGCACACCGCACAAAAACAGCTTTGGTAACCGGTGGCTCCAGACGCATTGGCGCTGCCATTGTGCGAGACCTTGCGGGACACGGCTTTAACGTTGCCATCCACCATATGGAAAGCGATGACACAATCAAGGAACTGGTTGATGAGCTGGGCAATGAAGGCCTGACCATCACTCCCCTGAAAGCTGACCTTCGCGAGAGTGATGCTGTACGTTCCCTGTTTCATGAGGCGACACAGGCAATTGGGCCAATTGATTTACTGGTCAATAATGCATCGATATTTGAACCCGATAGCGCCGTCACCTTTGAAGAAACTCTGTTTGACGACCATTTTTCCATCCACGTCAAAGCGCCCTTGATTCTTGCTGAATGCATGGCAAAGCAAGCTAAGATGGAGAAGGGTTTGATCGTCAATATGATCGATCAACGGGTGTTGCGGCTAAACCCGCGTTTCTTTTCCTATACGCTATCAAAAGCCACATTGTGGACGGCAACCCAAACCATGGCGCAGCAATTTGCGCCCCAAATCCGGGTCAATGCCATTGGGCCGGGGCCTACTTTGGCAAATGAACGCCAAAATCCTGAAGACTTTCAACAACAAATTAAGGCGCTTCCCTTGGGCGCTGGACCGGAACTTGAAGAGTTTGGTGCAACCATTCGCTATCTTTATGATACCCCTTCGATCACCGGTCAGATGATTGCGCTTGATGGGGGGCAACATTTAATCTGGCAAACTCCTGACACAATCGGTCAGGAGTAACAAAGAATTAGCTTGTAACCCCAGAGCCGAATCCTGCATTCTTGTCACAATGAACGATACCACCGCCAAAAAACCTGATCTTTCTGCAACCACCAAAGGCGTGGGAAAACTCGCATGGGAAGAAACGCAAACCTTAAATGAAGGCTTGTCTGGCGTGGAAATCATCGGCAATTTTGTCAAAAAGCTGCCAAATTCCCCGGGCGTCTATCGCATGTTCAACAAAGGCGGCGATGTGCTTTATGTGGGCAAAGCGCGCAATTTGAAAAAGCGAGTGGGTTCCTACGCAAAGATGGGTGGGCATACCAATCGAATTGCCCGGATGATCCTCGAAACCGTGAATATGGAGTTCGTCACCACCCACACAGAAACCGAGGCATTGCTGCTTGAGGCCAACCTAATCAAGCGATTGCGACCACGGTTTAATGTGTTATTGCGCGATGACAAAAGCTTTCCCTATATCGTGATTACTGATGATCACCCTTCTCCCGGTGTCTTTAAACATCGTGGAGCACGCGCAAAAAGTCGTGACTATTTCGGCCCCTTTGCCTCGGCCGGTTCCGTCAATCGAACCATTAATGCGATGCAGCGCGTCTTCCTGGTGCGCACATGTTCTGACTCGGTTTTTGAGAGCCGCTCGCGGCCTTGTCTGCTTTATCAAATCAAACGCTGTTCGGGCCCTTGCACTGGCGAGATTTCAGTCGAGGCCTATGGCGGACTGGTTCAGGATGCCAAACGTTTTCTCCAGGGAAAAAGCTCAGATATTCAATCGCAATTATCGGGGCAAATGCAAAAGGCATCCGAAGCGCTGGATTTCGAAAGCGCTGCCATGTATCGCGACCGAATTTCGGCACTTACCCAGGTGCAATCCCATCAGGGCATTAACCCGCACACGGTGGATGAAGCCGATGTATTCGCGATTGAGCAAAGAGGCGGGCTGAACTGCATTCAGGTGTTTTTCTTCAGGACCGGCCAGAACTGGGGCAATCGTTCGTATTTCCCAAGAGCCGATAAAAGTCTGGAACCAGAGGAGGTTCTGGGCGCATTTATTGGCCAGTTTTACGATGATAAGCCCTGCCCTCGTTTGGTGTTGCTTTCCCATGAAATCACCGACCAGCAATTGCTTGGGGAAGCGCTTTCCTCTCGCACCGGTCACAAAGTTGCCTTCAACGTACCTAAACGTGGCGAAAAGCGCGAACTGGTTGAACATGTGGCGACCAATTCGCGAGAAGCGCTGGGTCGCAAACTGGCCGAGACCTCTACCCAAAAAATACTGCTGGAAGGAGTTCGTGACGCATTTAATTTGCCGCGCATTCCAAAACGCATCGAGGTTTACGATAACTCGCACATTATGGGTACCAATGCGGTGGGCGGAATGATTGTTGCTGGCGAAGAGGGCTTTATAAAAAACCAATATCGCAAATTCAATATCAAATCTGAGGATCTGGTTCCCGGAGATGATTACGGCATGATGCGTGAAGTGCTGACCCGGAGGTTTTCACGGCTGGTGAAAGAGCATGGAATTCCCGATCAATCCCAGGAGAACGATGAAGCTTCGCCAGATACGGCGAACTTCCCACCCTGGCCGGATTTGTTGCTGATTGATGGAGGGCTTGGACAGTTAAATGCAGTACGCGGAGTTATGATAGAATTGGGCCTGGATGGTGTTGTGCCACTCGTGGGGATCGCCAAAGGACCGGACAGGGATGCGGGGCTCGAAAAATTCTTTATCCACGGCAAACCATCTTTCATGCTGCCCCAGCGTGATCCGGTATTATACTTTGTGCAAAGACTGCGCGACGAGGCCCATAGATTTGCCATCGGCACCCATCGTGCACGGCGCAAAAAAGAGATGATAAAGAACCCGCTGGACGAAATTTCCGGCATAGGCCCCGGGCGCAAGCGGGCCTTGCTTCATCATTTTGGCACCGCCAAGGCAGTGAGTAGGGCAGCGCTGACAGATTTGAAAGCAGTTGACGGAATTTCCGCACAGATTGCAAAAACAGTCTATGATCATTTCAATGAAAATGGGTAATACCGTTATTGTCAGCTGCGACAGATTGGTATTATCCAAATTTATTTAACAATGCATCCAATCACTGGTTGAAATCCTCTCGCAATTCAGGCTTTCTTTGTTTATGTCACCCACACAAAAATCCAGATATGGCAAATTCATGAGCATACCGAATATGCTCACCTATGGTCGCATAGTTGCTGTGCCATTGATTGTGCTGTGCTTTTTTGTCGAAGGCCGCTTGAATGGCTCTGATGCGGCCCGTTGGTGGGCCTTAGGAATTTACGTAGCGGCGACTGTTTCTGACTTTTTTGACGGATATCTGGCAAGAATCTGGGAGCAAAGCTCCAGATTTGGTGCCATGCTGGACCCGATTGCCGACAAATTGCTGGTCGCTGCCTGTTTATTGTTACTCGCAGCAGATGGCACGATTGCCGGTTGGACAATTTGGGCAGCGATCATAATTCTATGTCGTGAAATTTTGGTCTCGGGCCTACGTGAATATCTGGCCGAGTTAAAAGTCAGCGTACCTGTCACCCAAATTGCCAAATGGAAAACCACTGCACAAATGGTGGCTATTGGGTTTTTGCTGATCGGACCAGCGGGTGATAAAGTGTTGCCCCATAATACGGAAATCGGCATTGGCTTGCTATGGGTAGCGGCGATCATTACACTCTACACAGGCTACGATTATTTTCGTGCCGGCATTCGCCATTTTGTGGATTAGACCTCAATTAAGCTGGCTCACATTTAATTTGTCTCGCAATTAAGTTGGCTCACAACTGGATTGGATCGCAATGAAACTTATCTATTTTTCCTGGATTAGAGAACGCATCGGCACCGGCGAAGAAGAAGTGTCTTTGCCTGAGAATGTCGACACGATTGCCAGCCTGTTTGAATGGCTTAAATCCAGAGGCGAAGAATTTGAGGCAGCACTGGAATACCCTGATGTCGTGCGGGTAGCGCTGGACCAGGAACATGTGGATGACCGACAGACCAGCCTTACAGGCGTAAAAGAAATTGCCCTATTCCCTCCCATGACGGGTGGCTGAAATTGACCAAGGCCATCCCGGATATTCGCATTCAAGCTGAAGACTTTGATATCTCTGCGGAGATTTCACAGCTTTCGGAGGGGCGTGGAGATATCGGCGCTGTCGTTACATTCTCCGGGCTTTGCCGTGATGAATCAGGCACACTCGCCGCCCTTGAGCTGGAACACTATCCCGGCATGGCGGAAGCCGAAATCAAACATTTTGCCGAGCAAGCAATCGAACGATGGGATTTATGCGGCCTGATTGCCATCCACCGCTATGGCAAAATCAAACCCGGCGAAAATATCGTGCTGGTGATCGCAGCCAGCTCTCACCGTCAGGCAGCCTTCGATGGTGCCAATTTCCTAATGGACTTCCTAAAAACCCACGCGCCCTTCTGGAAGAAGGAACATCTGAACGATGGCAGCGCAGGCGAATGGGTAGCCGCAAAGGACGCCGACGAAGACGCCCTTTCGAAGTGGGATAACCGCGAGAGCTAGAGCGGCCAAACCAACAGAATCATAGGAACTGCGACAGCAATTACGATGATTTCCAGTGGAAGTCCCATGCGCCAGTAATCTCCGAATGAATATCCCCCCGGCCCCATAATCAGCGTGTTGTTCTTATGGCCAATTGGCGTGAGGAAGGCGCAGGAGGCGGCGATGGCTACGGCCATCAGGAAAGGGTCTGGATTGACGTGCAGCTTGTTGGCGATGTCCAGTGCTATCGGCGCGCCGATTACGGCCGTGGCAGTATTATTCAACACGTCAGACAGGGTCATCACAACGACCATCAGCACCGTTAGAATGATAGCCGGTGCAAGTCCTGCTGTGAGGTCTACAATCTCGTTGGCAATCAATTCTGTGCCACCAGAATTCTCCAGCGCTACTCCAAGCGGTATCATGCTGCCAAGCAATACGATCACCGGCCATTCGATATGGTCATACACACTTCGAACTGGCACGATATCGAGATAGACATAGGCTGCAACCACCACTGCCAGCGCTGTAGCCAGATATAACATTCCGAAGCTAGCAATTGCGATTGCGGCGGCAAAAATACCTACTGCCAACCAGGCTCTTGTATGTTGCGTGACGTTGAGACCGCGTTTTGCCAAAGGCAGAATGCCAAGCCATCTCACCACATCGGGCAAATTGCCGGAAGGGCCGATTAGAAGCAAAATATCACCGGCCTTGATGTCCAGATGACGCACCCGTTTCTTAAAACGCCTGCCCTGTCTGGAGACACCAAGCAGGGAAACACCGCGACGAGCACGAAGGCGAAGGGAAATTGCGGAACGTCCAACGATGCGCGAATCTGCTGGGACAACGACTTCCATCAACTCCATATCGCCAACAGCGGCATCGCCACTTGGTTTTTCGCCAAAGAATTCCAGTTTCAATATGCCGCGAAAACGATCAATGTTTTCAGCGGTTGCTTCCACTACAAGCATGTCATTTGCACGTAGCTCGGTCGTTGCACCAAAGCCACTTCGACGTTTGCCATTACGCACGACCCCAAGGATCAGCAAATCATTTTCGTCTGCATCATTATAAAGCTCTTTGACTTTCATGCCGATGGCCTTGGATTTTTCAGGAATTACCAATTCGGCAATGTAGCCGTCCAGCTCCATCAATTCCTTGGTTGAATCCTTGTGGTCACCCCCATGAGGGATCAACCGCCAGCCGCCCAATGCAACAAAAGCAATGCCAACAATTGCGCAAACAATGCCAACCGGTGCGAAATCAAACATGGCAAATGGTTCGCCAGTAGTGCGTTCGCGGAAAGAAGCAATAATGATATTGGGTGGAGTACCGATCAGGGTCACCAGTCCGCCAAGAATGGTGGCAAATGACAAGGGCATCAAAGTGATGCGCGGAGAACGACCAGCTTTTTGTGAAGCCTGAATATCCACAGGCATGAGCAGAGCAAGTGCTGCGACATTGTTCATGAAGGCCGAGAGGATTGCGCCAGTGCCGCTCATGATTGAAATGTGCGCGCCAAGCGAGCGACCCGTATCAATAATATTGCGAGTGATGAGATCAATCGCGCCAGAGTTCAAAAGCCCGCGCGAAACCACCAGAACCAGCGCCACGATGATGGTTGCAGGATGACCAAACCCGGAAAATGCGTCCTTGGTCTCTACCAGCCCCAAAATCAAGGCAATCAACAAAGCAGAAAACGCAATCAAATCATAACGCCAACGCCCCCATAATAACATGACGAACACTCCGCCAAAGAGAGCAAAAAGCAGCATTTGATCCTGGGTCATGGGTGTCCACTCTCATTGTATGATGTTTGGGGCACCATGGATGAGCAGAACATGGATATCAACCATCTGCACTTTTATGCCCATGTAATTCCCGGTGTTTTATCTATGAGACTTATAGTTCTGAATTAATTGCAATATGAATTTTCAGCATGTCACACCTATATTCATGTATTGTTGGATTTTATAAAGATGATCCGAAAATATACAAAAATGAGTTAACTTATCCAATTGATATGGCAGCTACAGCGCGGCGAACACTTCTATCTTTTTATACTAAATGAAAATGTTGCATAACAAGGAAAGAGCTTGAAATATGGCAGCTAAGAAAGCAAAAAATGCAGCCTTTGTACTTAGGCGACCAATTTCCTTCAACGCATCGCCGAGTTGTTGTGCGGTTCCGCCTTCTCCACCCCATCCAATAGAAATAGTTTGAGGAATTTTTTGACGAGAAGATAAAAACCAATAGACGGCAGCCAATAGTGCAAACAAAATGACCAATACATCAAGCAAGCTCATAATATTCATGATTTGAGACTTTTCCATTCTCAACAATTAACATGCCTAAACGCTTTGTTACAATTCTTAAAAACCTGCACACAAAAAAGCCGGAGCAAATGCCCCGGCTTTTTTCATAAATTATGCTCGTAGCAATTAGCCTACGATGTCGGTTCCGGCGAACCAGAATGCAATTTCTTCTGCTGCTGTTTCAGGGGCATCTGAACCGTGAACTGAGTTTTCGCCAAGTGACAAAGCGAATTCTT
>JAESUH010000182.1 GCA_016763155.1 Rhizobiaceae bacterium | reverse complement strand
TCCACATCAAATATGTAGGTCGTGTCTTTGCTCATTGGTCTCCCCATCAGATTATCCGATCCTGCTTGGGCAACAGTTTGATTCTAACCAACTATTGCTCCGAGGTCTGTAGACTATCAAGTCGCTTTCCATAACTAGCCATCCTAATTTGGTAAATTTAGGGACAGAATTCATGGCTCTCTAAAGCGAATAACACGTTCAATTTTAAATTAACTATTTGACTCCAGTTTAAAATTTAAATAAATTGGATAAAAATAGTCATGTTTTATATGACTGCGTAAAGTTAAATTGGATTCGGCAGGGTGATACAACCTTCATCACAAATTTTCTTTGAAGAAGGCCTTTGTTTTAAGCGCCTCCCAGAGCGACTGGTTCTGGAAGGGTATCGCCGTTGGGCCGCAGGATATGCTACAGGAAACACCTCCCACTGGAACGATGTCTGGAATTTATATGCGACAGAGCTTGGCACAAAAGAAGGCCGCCACGCGCTTGATGCGCTGATTTCATTTGTCAAGAAAACGGCGACCTGTGCCAAGTGCCCATTGCGCATGTTCAAAGTAGAATCCACGCAGATTTGCCGTGATGAAGCGCTGATCCTTTGTTTGATTTCTTCGATGCAGGCGGGGGATGAAACGGCAACTGAATTGTGCCTGTCAAATCTTGCCTGTGCTGCCCGTTGTCAGGAAGTTGCGATGGAGGCTGCAAATTTTGCGCTCGTCCTGCGCAGCCTCAAACAGACGCTCCGGCCGATCCCGAGTCAGGTCATAATCCATATTTTACAAACTTACGAACCATCAAATTCCGAGTGGCCCGATGGGCCGCACCAATCAAAAACAGTACATTGAGAAGGGTACAAAATGAAAAAACAATTAGCCGTAATGGCTTCGGCAGTATTGCTGTCATCAGCGATGATGCAAATGCCGGCGCAAGCGGAGACTAGTCCACAGGGCGTGATCGAAAATTATTCGAACATTGCGCTTGCTAAATACGAGGATTCTCTAACAACCGCTAAGTCGCTTCAGGAAGCGATTGAAGCTTTCCTTGCTAGCCCGGATGCGAACACACAACAAGCAGCAAAAGATGCGTGGCTTGCCTCTCGTGTGCCTTATCAGCAATCTGAAGTTTATCGCTTTGGTAATGCCATCGTTGATGCTTGGGAAGGTCGCGTAAATGCATGGCCACTTGATGAAGGCTTGATCGATTATGTCGACAAAAGTTACGGCTCCGAAAGCGACGAGAATACCTTATTCACCGCTAACGTGATTGCTAATAAATCGCTGAATGTAAATGGCAAAGAGTTGGATGCGTCTAATATCACGCCATCGTTCCTGTCATCCGATTTGCATGAAGCTGGCGAGATTGAATCCAATGTGGCAACGGGTTACCACGCCATCGAGTTTTTGCTTTGGGGCCAGGATTTGAATGGAACTAACGCTGGAGCAGGCGCTAGATCATTCACCGATTATGATTTGAAAAATTGCACAAACGGAAATTGTGATCGTCGTCGTCTATATCTGAAATCAGCAACAGACCTGCTGGTAGTTGATCTGGAAGAAATGGTTGGAAACTGGACCGCAAAAGGCGTCGCCCGTACCGATTTGATGAAAGATCCAAAAGCGTCTCTGGCAGTAATCCTGACAGGCATGGGTTCACTATCCTATGGTGAACTGGCCGGTGAGCGTATGAAGCTTGGTCTTCTGCTGCATGATCCAGAAGAAGAGCATGATTGCTTTTCTGACAATACCTACAACTCTCACCTCTATGATGCGCTTGGCATTCAAAATGTTTATCTGGGCAAATACACCAGAATTGACGGTTCCGTGGTTAGCGGCCCATCAATCTCTGATATTGCCGCAGCTAAAGATAAATCCATTGATGAAGAGCTGAAAGCAAAATTGGAAACAACCATGACCGCAATGCGGACTATGGCCAAACGCGCTGAGAATGGTGAAGCCTACGATCAGATGATCGGTGAGGGCAATGATGAAGGTAATGCTGTGGTGCAGGCCGCCATCGATGGTTTGATTGATCAAACAAAATCCATCGAACGGGTAATTGCATCCCTTGCGATTTCCGGCATCGAACTTGAAGGTTCTGAGAGCCTGGACAAACCAGAATCTGTTTTCAAATAGGGTGATATCGGTCGCTTAAGACTGCGACATATTACCAATGAAAATTTTGAGGGGGCAGTTTTGCCGCCCCCTCAATACCGATATGAGGCGTGTTAATAAAAGTGCCGGTATTCATTGTTGCCTGTGAAGCGCATTTAGTGTTGTGTTGCTCTGGATCAGGTAAACAACAGAATGGATATGGCCATGAAGGGTAATGCAAAAATTATTGAGCGCTTAAATGAAGCGCTTCTCTTGGAACTTGGTGCTGTAAATCAGTACTGGCTTCACTACCGCCTACTTGAAGACTGGGGCTATACAAAACTGGCTAAGAAGGAAAGGGAAGAGAGCATCGAGGAGATGAATCATGCCGACAAACTTGTCGAGCGGATTATTTTTCTGGAAGGCCATCCTAACCTACAATCCGTTGGGCAATTGCGCATTGGCCAGAATATTAAAGAAGTACTTGAATGTGACCTTGCGGGCGAGCAGGAAGCTTGGGCTTCCTACAAAAAATCCCGCGAAGTTTGCGAAGCAGAAGGTGACTATGTCACCAAGAATTTGTTTGAACAGTTGATAGCGGATGAAGAAGGGCACATCGATTTCCTCGAAACCCAACTTGAATTGCTTGAAACAATTGGTGTGGAAAAATACGGCCAGTTAAATGCCGGAGCAGCAGACGAAGAATAAAAAATGAATGTTAGATCGCCTTTTTCCGTTTTAAGGAAATGGCAACGTTGCGTATATTCGTTGCCCATCATGCTATTGGTAACTTTTCCACTTGATGTGGTTGCATCAGAGTTGAATATTCCGAAAATTCGGGACGATCTGACAGAAAAAGATCTGGAGCGTGTGCAAAATATTGTTGCACACACTTCAGATTTTTCAAAAGCCGAGACCTTTGAGAAAATGCAGGGCGGGGCGGGGACTTCCCAACACGCGCCAAATCGTGATGCATATTCACATTTTTCCACTAATTTGAAATTTGAAGAAGAAGAACAGTTCAAGCTCGGCAATGCGCTGTTTCGGAAATTATGGGTTTCTTCCCCATCTTCTACCCAGGCCTCTGATGGTTTGGGGCCGTTGTTTAATGCGCGAGCATGCCAAAGTTGCCATTTGAAAGATGGTCGCGGCCATCCACCAGAAGGGTCGCGTGATCGAACTTCAATGTTCCTGCGCTTGGCTAAAAAACCATCTAATGACGAAGAAATCCAGGCCTTGGCCGATTTTACCAAATTGACCATTGATGACCCGGTCTATGGTGGTCAGATGCAGGATTTGGCAGTGCCTGGTCTTGCAGCCGAAGGGCGCATGGATATCACCTATACTGAGATTCCATTCACACTTGGTGACGGATCAACCGCATCCCTGCGCAAACCTGAATATTCTGTTTCCAATCTGGGTTACGGCCCATTGCACGCTGATACAACCTTATCGCCACGCGTAACCCCGCAAATGATTGGCCTTGGGCTGCTGGAAGCAATCCATCCTTCAGACATCATTGCCAATGCGGACCCTGATGACGAGAATGGCGATGGTATCTCAGGCAAGATTTCAATTGTTCGTGGATATGACACTGGTGAAAAAACCATCGGACGCTTCGGCTGGAAGGCTTCGAACCCCACAGTTCGTCAGCAAAGTGCTGGGGCATTTGCCGGAGATATTGGAATTTCCAATCCTGATGCGCCAAAAAATCATGGGGATTGCACCGAGGCACAAACTGCCTGCTTGAAAATGCCAACCGGCGTACAACCGCGTCTGGGCGATGAAGAAGCGCCAGATCCTGTGATGGGGCTGGTTACGTTCTATTCGAAAAATCTGGCAGTGCCCTCTCGTCGCGACTATGGCGATAAAGATGTGCTGAGTGGCAAAGAGATGTTTTATTCATTGGGTTGCGTTTCTTGCCACACACCCAAATATGTGACTTCACGCAAAGCCGACAACAAAGCTCAGGCATTCCAGTTAATCTGGCCACATACGGATTTGCTATTGCACGATATGGGCGAGGGGCTGGCAGATGGACAACAGGTCGGTTCCGCCAATGGCCGCGAGTGGCGAACACCACCCCTATGGGGCATTGGTCTGACTGAGGTGGTGAATGGCCACACTTTCTTCCTGCATGATGGTCGCGCCAGAAACCTGAACGAAGCCATCCTGTGGCACGGGGGAGAGGCTCAGACCGCCCGTGACGGCTATGCCGCAAGTGAACGTGAAGAACGGGAAAACCTTATCAAATATCTGGAGTCCCTTTAATGAAACATTTTGTATTTGCGGTGGCTATGTCATTGGGCGCACTAAACGCACCTTCGGCGATAGCAGCTCCCGATGCAAAAATGATTTCATGGGTAATGGAAACCACGGTGGATCAGGTCATCATTCCGGCCTATGAAAACTTTGATCAGGCTGTGCGTCAGTTAAAACAACAAACGACCAGCCTTTGCCAATCGCCTGGGAATTCCAGTTTAACTGATGCCCGCAATGCATTTTCCAAAACGGTAATTGCCTGGGGAGGAATTGAATTTCTCCGCTCGGGCCCGGTGATGAAAAATAACCGGCTTGAACGGGTGTTATTCTATCCCGATCGTAAAAGCACGGGCCTGAAGCAGGTCCAACGGGTATTGGCAAATGAAGATGCCAGCGTCACCTCCATTGAACGCTTGAAGAAAAAAAGCGTAGCTGTTCAGGGACTGGGCGCTCTTGAATTTCTATTGTTTGGAACGGGCTCAGATGTCCTTTCTGCAACCGGCGAAACCTTCAGGTGCAAATTTGCAGATACAATTGCCACAAACTTACAGGATATCTCTGCTGAACTGCTAAAGGCATGGAAGGCTGAGGACGGCGTGAAGGCTCAGTGGAAAAATCCAGGAAGCCTAAACTCCGTGTTTCGCACAGACCTTGAAGCGGTCAACGAATTGCTCGGCACTGCCGTACATGGTCTTGAAGCAGTACGCGATATACGGCTGGGTGCATTTTTGCGAAAAACCCCGTCCAGTGATCGCCCAAAATCTGCATTGCTGTGGCGCTCAAATAATACAATTCCTGCAATGACCGCCAATGTGGAAATGGTCTCCAGATTGTTTGAAACCGGTGGCATGGATAAAATGATCAGCAATGATGAGTTCGGCGTGATCAATTCAATCAAGTTCGAATTAACCCAGGTGCTTTCCGTATTGATAGCCATTGATAAGCCAATTAATCTGGCCCTCAAGGATGCCGATCAGCGTAAAAAGCTTGAGTATCTAAAACTCGCATTGGGGTTTTTGCTCAAACGGATCGATACAGAATATGCAAATGCAGCGGGTCTGGCTTCGGGATTCTCGTTTTCTGATGGAGACTAGCGGGTGGTAATAAAATCTGGCTATGCGCTGATGGATCGGCGATCATTTATCACCGGTGCCGGTAGCTTGTTTCTTTCTACCCTGAACGGGCAGGCCGCAGAAAATTTGGATAAATCAGAACTGCTTTTTGCATCTTGTATAAAGCGCAGCGATGGTCGCTTTAATGCTGTGATTTTAAACGGCGATGCTGATCTAATTGCAGAAGTTGCCCTTCCTGACCGCGGCCACGCAGTAGTCTTTGATGCAAATTCAAACCGTGCCGTCGCATTTGCAAGACGCCCCGGAAATTTCGCATTGGTATTCAGTGTTGATGGTTATGAGCCGCCGAGAAATATTGTGGCCGAGGAGGGAAGGCATTTCTACGGTCACGGAGTTTTCTCACCCAAGGGCGATTTGCTGTTTGCCAGCGAAAATGATTTTGAAACTTCGACCGGAAAAATCGGTATTTACGATGCTACCAATCAGTTCAAACGCCTCGGCGAGTTTGACAGCTTTGGAATTGGCCCCCACGAAATTTTATTGCTGAACGATGGTAAAACCCTGGCCATCGCCAATGGCGGCATTGAAACCCATCCAGACTTTGGTCGCGCCAAACTGAACCTTTCTACCATGAAACCGTCTTTGGCTTTTATTGATATAAAAACCGGCGATCTCATTGAAAAACACACGCTTGATCTCAACAGATTGTCAATCAGACATCTGGCAGCGACCCACTCTGGAGGCGTAATATTTGGTTGCCAATTTCAAGGATCGAAGTCAGACACGCCACCGCTCGTCGGCAGGTGCGACTTGGGAAAAGGCATCAACTTATGGCCGTTGACCGCAGATAAATCCTTCGCAAATTATACGGGCTCCCTTGCCACCTCAAAGGATGGAGCCCATGTGGCGGTGTCATCGCCAAAGGGGGGCGTCGTCAAGATCTTCAAAACGAAAAACGGGCAGGCGGTCAAAACCTTCAAAATGGCGGGAAGTGCAGGGGTGGCCAGAATTGGCGGAGGCTTCATTGCCAGTTCCGAGCGCGGAATGGTGAAGGCGATAGGCGACAATAAGCCAGACCGTCAAATGCCGTTTTTATTTGACAATCATCTGACCCGGATGGTTCGATAACATCTTGGAAGTTAAAGCCTTTTCGGGATGGAAAAAATGAACAAAGATGGCCGGGTTTTTCGCATTGGTGATTATGAAATTGATATCATCGTACATGGTTTTCCGGGTAAATCTGTCTGCCACGGCGCGTTGGGGTTTTCCACAATCGCCATGATTGGTAAGGATGACAGGATTGCTCTGGTTGATGTGGGTTCGTTTGGACAAAGGCCGCTTCTGCTGGAACAATTACAAATTCGCGGCCTCAAGCCGACTGATATTACTGATGTTCTTTTGACCCACTCCCATTGGGACCACTCGGTCAACTGGCCGATGTTTAAAAATGCCAATATCATTATTGGTAAGGAAGAGCTTGATTGGTCATTGCAGGAGCCATGGGGTGAAACCATGGTGCCGGAATTATATATGAAGGAGCTGAAATCCTGGCCTAAGCTGCAAACGGTGAATAAGGGCGATGAAGTTTTTCCCGGCATCACCGCCCATTTGGCCCCCGGTCACACGCCCGGTTGTCTGGTCTATGTGCTTGATGCTGGTGACCGGGATATCATATTCTCGGGCGACGCCTGCAAGAACCGGGCAGAACTGGTCTCGAAAGATACAGACATGACCTACGACCCTGAAGTATCGCGCAAATCAATCGAATCCATCTGGAAGCTGTGGACCGAAAAACCAGACAGCATTCTGGTTCCCGGCCACGATCTGCCAATGATTTTGGATAATGGAAAACCACGTTATCTGGGCAAAAGCGAAGCAGCGATCAAATGCTGGTTTGGCGATGGCATGGACGAAACCACACTCATATCTCTCAAAGCATCCACATAGAAACAAATGCTGTGAAAGCATTTTCTAACTCAGAACCCGGTGTTCGTTGCTAAAAGAGCAGAAATGCCAAGGTAATTAAAGGAAAACACATTGGCTGGACCACTTTCAGGGATAAAAATCATAGAAATGGCAGGGCTTGGCCCGGCGCCGTTTGCGGCCATGCTATTATCGGATATGGGGGCGGAAATTATCCGTATCCAAGCAAAGAACGGCACGCCAGCCATACCAATTTTGAACACAAAATTTGATGTATTGGCCCGTGGTCGCCGTTCCATGGCAATAGATTTAAAAAAGCCTGCCTCAGTGGATGCACTCTTGCAGATGCTGGAAAAAGCCGATTGCCTGCTTGAAGGGTTTCGCCCCGGCGTAATGGAGCGACTTGGCCTTGGGCCAGAAATTTGCCTGAAGCAAAACCCAAAATTGGTCTATGGTCGAATGACAGGGTGGGGACAGAACGGCCCTCTCGCTGATCGCGCGGGCCATGATATCAATTATATTGCGCTGAGCGGTGTACTAAATGCGATAGGCCGCAAGGATACGCCGCCCGCCATTCCGCTAAATTTGATTGGTGATTTTGGCGGTGGGCAGATGATGGCATTTGGTATCGTATGCGCAATTCTGGAAGCAAAAACATCGGGCAAGGGGCAGGTAGTCGATGTGGCAATGACCGACAGCACAGCGCTGATGGCATCGATGTTGTACGGTTTTAAAGCCGCTGGCATGTGGAGCAATGAACGTTATGCAAATCTGCTCGATGGCGCGACTCATTTCTATGACACTTATGAATGCTCCGATGGGAAGTTCATGGCCGTTGGAGCCATTGAACCTCAGTTCTATCGCCAGTTGCTGGAAGTGTTAGATATCACTGACGACGACTTCAAAAGGCAGAATGATTCAACCATGTGGGAGGAATTGAAAGAGCGCATGAAGGCAATTTTTCTTACCAAACCTCGCGACACCTGGGCTGAAATGTTTGAAGGGGTGGATGCGTGCGTCTCGCCAGTGCTTGATTGGGATGAAGCCATCGCCCACCCCCACAATCAGGCGAGGGAAACGTTCACAGAAATTGCGGGCGTCGTTCAACCCTCACCCACGCCAAAATTTAGCCGAAGCACACCCGATACACCAACACCACCTTCTGCCAAGGATGAGGATACGTTAGAAATCCTTGCAGACTGGGGGATATCAAACGAGGCAATCAATCAATTGCGGGATGACGAGGCGATATGATGACGATTTATCCAAGAATGATACGGCTGCCCGTATCATTGGAACGATATAATGCCTCTTCGATTTCCAGCACCTTGAGATAGTCTGCCGCTTCATTTTCAAAAACTGATCTGTTCAAAAGGCCCGCTATCACATGCGATTGCAGCGCATGGACGCAATCGCCTCCAAAACCTTGATAGGGCTGTGCAGCCAGAACGGTTTTTTTACGAGTTTTGCCGAATTTTCGTAAGGTAACATTGCCAAATCCATCCAGTTCCAGCGTGCCGGACGTGCCCTCAATAAGGCATTCGCCAAGGGTGTTGCGATGGTTTTCTGCACTATGGTCAAGCAGCCGGTTACCATCAAACATCGCACGCCTGCCACCATCAAACCCGAGAATGAAATAGCCCGCATCTTCGCCAGCAATCGCCTCATTCAACTTGCGCAAATCAGCATAAACATGATCTGGGTTGCCCATCAGATATCGAAAAACATCCACCCAATGCACCGCCGTTTCATGCACCAGAAATCGTGGCATTTTTTGAAAATATGGCTGGCGATCCAAATATGCATTTTCCCCTTGGCCATCGCCCGGGCGAAGCCTGAAACTGGCCTGTAAAACAGTGCCAATGTCGCCCTTGTTGATGCGATGTTTGATGGTTCTATACCAAGGTTGAAATCTAAAATTCTCATGCACAATCAATGGAGTGCCATGTTTAGAAGCCAACTCCACCGCAATTTTTGCATCATCGAGTGAATTGCAAAATGGCTTTTGGCAAATGATGGCAGAAACTTTGCTAGTCAGTGCCGATTTAATCATCTCCAGATGAGTTTCCGGCGGCGTGATAATATCGATAATATCAAGGTTTTCGACAGCCAGCATGTCATCAATATTGTTGTAGGAAGTAAGTCCGGTGGCGCGGGCTTTTTTGATATCTGTGTCCACAGAAGCAATGGGGATTGCGCCGGGAATTCTTGCCCACGCGTCATAATGGAACTGGGCGAAATATCCCGCACCAACACATCCAATTTTTAAGGGTGCTTGCTTCATTAAAATTCCAAAAATTACTAATATGGTTTGTTGCAAACAGGTTAGCGATCATACTAACATTTGCAATTACTGATTGTTTTCAAGTGAGATTAGATAATGAATTCAAGGTTGCACATTGCGGTAATCGAAGGTGATGGCATTGGGGTTGATGTTACTCAGGCAGCCATTGCCGTAATCGAGGAAGCCACCAAACAGGTGGGAGGTTTTTCTCTCAGCTTTGATCCGATTGCTGCCGGGGCGGGGTATTACCGTGAAACCGGGGTAGATATCGAGCCGGGCGGAGAAGAGGCTTGTGGCAAGGCAGATGCAATTTTGCTCGGTGCAATTGGTCTTCCGGATACACGTTATCCAAACGGTACAGAAATCTCCCCGCATTTGAGGCTACGAGAGAGATATCAACTTTATGCGGGAATTCGCCCGGTAAAAGCCTATCCAAATGGCATTCAAAAACTGGTTGATCCAAGAGCTGCCAATATCGATCTGATCATTTTGAGGGAATCAACGGAAGGGTTGTTTTATTCCGCTGCCGTCCATGATCGAAGCATAGTGGTGGAGGATGTGGAAGTTTCCGATATCTTGAAAATCACACGGGCAACCACCGAAAAATTACACAATTTTGCATTTAAATTGGCAGAAAAGCGAAAACAACGCGGCGGCAAAGGGCTGGTTACTTGCGTAGATAAAGCCAATGTTTTCAAGTCTATGGCATTTTTTCGTAAAATTTACGATGAAATCAGCCCGGCATATCCAGATATCAAAACCGGCTATAATTATGTGGACGCCCAAGCGCTGGACCTAATTCGCAAGCCCTGGGAATTTGATGTGCTGGTCATGGAAAATATGTTTGGCGATATATTATCCGATCTGGCTGGTGGTCTAGTTGGCGGCATGGGTATGGCGTCCTGCGCAGAAATTGGTGATGAAACAGGCCTGTTCCAGCCGGCCCATGGCAGCGCTCCGGATATTATTGGAATGGATGCAGCAAACCCGCTCGCGGCAATTTTAAGCGGCGCTCTGATGCTTGACTATCTGGGCGAAAAACTGGGTATTAATGCCCTTTGTGTTGCAGGTGAGAGGATTGACCAAGCCGTTGAAAAGGGCTTTGCCGAAAATCAAATCCACCCAAAAGAATTTGGCGGCGATATGGGAACCAAGGCCGTTACAAATACGGTAATTGATACCATCAGGGATATGTAACCTATTTCACCACCCCATGGCGTTGGTGCCATTCGGAAATGCTCTCATCGGGGTATTCATCAAACTCTTTATCCTGCTTGCCAATATTGGGTTCAACCCATGTGGCCTTGCTGGTGAGCATGAGATGGGTTTTTTCAGGCGGTGTTGGAAGTTCCGTATCAATTGCCGAGGCGAAAGGGTGAATCAGTTCCGGCCATCTTGAGTCCCACACCCAAAGCGCGCTAGCGCATTTTTCACAAAATTTTCGTTCCGCCGGGCTTTCGCTCTCACCATCGGCATTCTCTATTCTTGCCCGATAGGTTTTGATGTGCTGCTTACCGCTGATTTTCATGGAGTTCGACGACGCCCCAAGATTAATCGAAAAACCACCTCCGCCTGCAGTTTTCCTGCAAATTGAGCAATAGCAAATATTATAGGGGTAGGGATGGGCCGATTCAACGCTGAATGAAACGGCACCGCAATGGCAGGAACCTCGAAGCAGCATGTGGTAATTCTCCAATAATAAATCTAACTAAGAGGCAATAAATTCGTCAATATCCAGGCTCAGGCGTTCCCAGTCTGTGAATTCATGATCGCTGGCCGGGTCTTCTAAGTCTCGGCCTTTCAACACGATATGTTCAAGAATGTGTTCTTTAAACAAACCGTATTCGCCGTGACGCAGAGCACCTGCCAGCATCAAGCTTTTCTGTGGGTGCCAACCTGTGTTTTTTGAAAAATGATCAACATATCCCTGTGCATCAGCCATTCCATTAGCAAATGCAGCAGCAAGGCTGATTGAGATGAACAGGGCCGGGCCCGTTTTAAGTTGCTCCCGGTGCGCCACCACGAAGAATTCTAATGATTCTTGATGCATTTTCTCGTGTACCGAACCCGCAACGATGATCCTATCAAATGAATTCGGGTGCAATTCACCCAATAGGTCGGATGTATCAAACTTTTTGGCCTCGTGGCCTAACTCTTTGATTTGTTTGGCAATAGCGTTCACTACTTTTCGCGTTTGCCCTTCCGTTGATCCATAAGCAATTAGTATCTTCATGACACCTCTCTTTGGCCCTTGCGAGCCCAGTTGATTTTGCGTGGGATTGCTAACAAGGTTATAGATAGACCGACAATCTGTCGAGTAGGTGACATTTTGGGGTATACAAACTCTGAAACGGGTGGTTGCCTAGGTTTTGCCATTTGAAAATTGAGGAACACATAGATGCTCACTGATATCATTGCTGAACTGGCCCCAACCGGCCTTTTGCGGGTCGGGGTAAACATGGGAAATTTTCTGCTGGTAACTGGAAAGACAGATGAAGGAGATCCGGTTGGTGTTTCTCCCGATATGGCGCGCGCCATTGCAGATAAGCTAGGGGTTGAGGTTTCTTATATCCCCTATACGTCCCCCGGTAAGGTGGCCGATGATGCTCTTGAAGATAAGTGGGATATTGCGCTTATCGCTGATGAACCTGTTCGCGCCGAACATATTGCCTTCACCAAAGCCTATGTGGAAATTGAAGCGACATATATGGTGCCGGATGGTTCTCAAATTGCAAAAATTGAGGATGTGGATGTTGAAGGCGTGCGCATTGCTGTTTCGGGTCGTGCTGCATATGATTTATACCTCACCCGTCATTTGCAACACGCCACGTTGCACCGCAGTGAGGGCCTGCCCAAAGCCCTTGAATTATTTACCAATGAAAAGCTGGACGCGCTGGCTGGATTACGACCCGGCTTGATAAAGAATGCCAGTGATCTTGGAAATATGCGTATTCTTGAAGGGTGTTTTTCCACCGTTCAGCAGGCGATTGGAACTCCAAAAAAGAACACTGCCAGCGCGCCCTTTCTGGAAGAATTCGTTGCTAAAGCCATCAATAGTGGCCTTGTTGCCGAGCTGATTGATCGCCATAATGTTACTGGGAAATTGCTGGTAGCCAAGTAGATTTTATGGGAAAACATGGGCGATTTGCTAACATTAATTCTGAGAATTGCCCAAAACCGGAAATTTATTCCATCTGAATTCCGCTCTTTAGACCTTTGGGCAAGTAACCATGTTTTTAGCGCCCTGATTTAGTAGTAATTTGGTTATACTGTCATGATTCGGATGGTGTCTTTCCTTCAAAAATTTCTTTGAGGGATGGATTAAAAAGGGATGACCAATCGTGAAAAAGTTTTTTCTGTCAATATTGGTGCTGTTGCTAATTGTGGTTGGTGCATCGTTTGTATTGCCATTGTTACTCACTTCTGACGCGGTGCGGGAGGAGTTTGCAAAACGCATTTCATCTATTAGCGGTATGGATATTGCCTTAAACGGCCCGGTTAATCTTTCCGTGTTTCCAGATTTGGGTCTGGTTGCGGATCGAGTGAAACTCTCTGCTCCAGATAATAGTTTTTCTCTTTCTGCAGAAAAAATGATTGCACGCGTAAAAATTGCTCCGCTATTTTCCGGGAAGCTCGAAATTACAGGGCTGGAAATTCGTCAGCCGGAAATTTTTGTCGATGCATCTGTTCCCAAAAGCGCCAGCACGGCAGAAGACTCCGCACCGGCAAATGAGAATTCAGACATCTTTGCCGATGCCGTAAATACCCTGGAAAGTCTGGCCTTAAACCAACTTACTATATCCGATGGGAAATTCATTTCCCTTGCCGCCGATGGTAGTGAAACCATTGTCGAATCTATTAACGCAGAACTAAGCGCACCGAGCCTTGATGGAGAAATGAAACTGGTGGCGAGCGCAATCAGTAACGGTCAGAAAACATCTCTGAATGCAACTCTGGCAGCACTTCGACCAATCTTGCAAAACAAACCTTCTAAAATAAACATTGGTTTGAAAATGGTCCCGGCACCACACCCTGCATTGGCGGATCTTTCGCTAAGCGGGGTCATATTGCTGGCAGCAGATGGTTCTTATCAAATTTCCAATGGCCAGTTCTCTACGCTGGGTCAGCCTTTGAGGCTTGATGCGGTCTATAAGCCCGGAGAGCGCCCTTATGGTTCGTTAGTCTTGCAAGCTGATAGCGTGGACTTGGGCGTAATCGAGAAGGTTGTATCTTCTGGTGAGGCCAATTCCTCCAGTAATGCCAAAACATCGAACGCAAACCCCAGCACCGTGGAACCGGATTTGAGTGCTTTGAGGGGCTTTGATGGGGACCTAAGCGTTTCTATTGGTTCATTCGCGATGGATGGTGCAAAAATAACCAATATCGATCTTCGTGCTACGCTAAATCAGGGCGTATTGAAGATGAAACTTGGCAATGCAACCATTGCAAAAGGAAAAGTGACCGCAGGTATCTCCACCAATCTTAATGAGGCGAAACCAACGGTCAGAGGTAGCTTGAGTGTATCATCGCTTGGTCTGACTGATATTGCCCGTCTGGCAAATACAAAAATCCCGTTGAAGGGAAATCTCGCAGCTAATCTTGGCTATGCTTTTCGCGGCCTGAGCGAAAAGGCAATCAAAGACTCGTTCAATGTGGCTGGCAATGTAACCCTTTCTCGTGGATCACTTTCAATTCCGGCTCTTTCTGACGCTGGTCTGGGGAGAACGGCTGGGACGTTTTCTAGGCTGAATGTGCGTGCCAAAATTGACAGCATTCAAAAACCAGTTTCTATAAACGGGGATATGGCGTGGCTTGGAGAAGTGATTAAATCCACTACCAAAGTATCCCCGCAAAGCTTCGTTAAAAATCAAAATGGTCCTGTTGCGTTCTCTCTGACTTCCTCAAAATTGAAGGCAGATTTTAACGGAAATCTGAATTTAAGTGGAGCCGTTAATGGCAAGGCCAAAGTCTCTACCGCTTCGCTTGGTGCGCTGATGAGTTGGCTGGGGCAGGGCGCAAATCCTGATTTGAAAGGTTTTTCTTTCTCTGGAAATATCAGTGCAGACGCCAGTAAATTTGAATTCGATAAGTCAAAAATTGTCCTGAATGGCAATCAGGCCACGGGTTCCGGCTCGTTGAAATTCTCAGGCAAGCCTTCGATTGTCACTAATCTTTCGTTTGGCTCTCTCGATATCGCAGCCCTCACTGGCGGCGGGTCAACGAGCAGTTCAAGTGGCGGTGGCTCCTCAAACGCCTCTTTCGATCTCTCCGCATTGCGAGGATTTGACGCCGATATCAAACTTCGGGCCAAGAAACTTTCTTATGGCAAAGTGAGTGCCGGACCGGTGAATACCAGACTAACAGTGAAAAAGGGCGTTGCCCGGTTTAGCCTGCCCCAAACTGGTTTCTATGGCGGCAATGTTACTGCGGAAATCGTGGCGAACGGCGCTGGAGAAGTCGCAGATATTTCAATTGATGCGAAGATGGCAGGCGTTGATGCTGCCCCCCTATATCGCGACGCTGCCGATTTCGATCGCATCGAAGGCACGCTCAATTCCAGCTTGAGTATTCAAGGTGTAGGTAAAACCACAAAAGCACTTGCTAGTTCCTTGAGCGGCAATGTCTCGGCAAAATTCACCAATGGCGCAATCAAGGGCATTGATGTTGCCAAAATCTACAATAACCTTCCTGCTGTCCTTGCCTCCGGATTCAAGGAAAATTCAGAAGACAGAACCGAGTTTGCTGAGCTGAGCCTTTCTTATGTAATTACTAACGGAGTGGCTGTTACCGATGATGTGAAGCTGATTGGACCGCTGGTGCGCATGAGTGGCGCTGGCAATATCAATCTGGGTGAAGAAACAATCGATATGCGATTAAACCCGAGGCTTGTCGGCATTTCAGCTGACAGTAATGTTCCCTCAGAGTTAAGCGAGCTCCAGATACCCATAATCATCAAGGGCCCACTCAGCAAGCCGAAGGTCTACCCAGACCTAACTGAGATCATCAAGAACCCACAAGCAGCCCTCAGCGCGCTCTCAAAGCTTGGGTTGAACATTAAAGGCCTCGGCAATGGCATAGGCGGCGCAAATGGCTTGGATATTGTGAAAATCGCCAAGGACAAACTCAATCTGGATAGTTTGAATAATCCGGAAGCCGTAAAACAGGTGGGCACGTTAATTGAGGCACTTGTGCCTGGTGCTGGCGGTGGTGCCAATTTGAACACGAATGATTTGGTGGGTTCCCTGCTGGGAAATCTGATCAAGCCCGGTGCCTCACCAAATCCAACCGGTGGCGCATTGCCAAACACATCAGGAACACTGGAAGGCGTCACTCCGTCTTCTGGTGCAATCGCAATTCCCTCGCTAAATCCGCTGAAGAAACCGGGTTCTATAGCGTCGGTTCCGGTAGCGCCTGCTCCGGTGGTGCAACAAATCCAGGTGCCTAAAAATACAAACGACGTCAAAAAGATCGTCGACGATGTGATTAACCCCAAAACGGATGCTGGCAGAAAAGCCCGTGACGAGCAGATCAACAATCTATTGAAAAAGCTGTTTTAGATCTGAGGGTTTAATAATTCAAAATTGCAGTTAGGCACAAAAAAGCCGCCGGTTTTAAAAAAAACCGGCGGCTTTAAATTAAGCAGGAAACTTACTTGATTTTGGTTTCCTTGAAATCCACGTGCTTTCTCGCAACTGGATCATATTTCTTTTTAACCATTTTTTCGGTCATCGTACGGCTGTTTTTCTTAGTGACATAGAAAAACCCGGTATCAGCGGTGCTTTCCAGTCTGATTTTAATGGTGGTCGCTTTGGCCATGATTCTCGTTCCTGATAGGGCAGACAGGCATGCCTGCAACTGCTTGATGTTTGTATGGAATTTCCAACAACTATTAGCCGCATCTAGGCGACCTCTGAATTCAGCGCCAAATTACTCGCAGAATAAAAAAAGTCAAGTAATTCTCTTGGAAACCCTTTAGATATCCCGCTTACTGAATTTTCCTTGTCTGGAAAAATAATAGGGTACGGGGTAATCCGGTGAAAGCTCTGGGTCCTCTTTGAGCCGGTTTAACAGCTCAACCAGCATAACCCTGGTAATCTCTCTCGTTTCGCCTTCAATGGCTTCTTGTGGCGTGAGCCATTGAAGCCCCTCAAGTTCTCCACACGGATCAAACCCGTTTTCAGGCGTAAAAGCTATTTCATCTGCGCGTGCAGCGAAAAACCAGGTGTCAAACCTGCGAGGCATACCCGGTGGGGTAATGGCTCTGGAAATCAATCGCAGCTTTGCTAAAGAGGGGGAAATTCCTTTTTCCTCAAACAATTTCCAATCCGCATTTTTGGTTTGAAAAGGCACTTTTCGCCCCATCAAAAGACCGCTTTCTTCCGCAGTCTCGCGAATCGCAGCAAGGCCCAATGCACGGGCTGCATGTTTGCTGGGCCTGCCACGCATGGCCTTAATCAGTCTTTCCTCGGTGATAGGGTGCAAATCGTCAACTGCGGACACAGCCCCGTCGCCACGGTCTACAGAGCCGCCGGGGAAAACCAGAGCGCCAGGCATAAATTTCAAATTCTTGTTCCTGATGCCCATCAAAACTTTGAAATTGTCGGCAGGACCATCAATCAGCATCATGGTTGATGCATTGCGTGGCCGCACATAGCCCATATCGTCGCGAACCCGCTTGCGCAGTTTGCGGGTTTCCGGTGCATTGATCATTTTTTCAATGCGATCTAGCTCGCTTTGAACATCAGTCATCATTACCACCAAAACCATGCATCCGAAACGCCCATTGGGCTCCCACGACGACGCCCTTCAGTGGGCGCATTAATGAGAATGCGGCGACCAGCGAGATGAAAACGGTCAGGAAGGTGAGGGGCCAAAGGCTCAGGGATAGATATCCCATCAATACCATCATGATACCAATAACCACGTGTCCGACCACAAAAATATTCAGATATGCGGGCAGATCATCGGCCCGGTGGTGGTGCAATTCTTCGCCACATTCGCCACAATTATCTACGACATATAGCTGTTTTCCAAACAATTTTCCCTTGCCACAGGCTGGGCATTTGGATCTGAAGCCACGAGCAAGCGCCTGTTTGACGGAACGTTCTTCATTGTAGAGCACTTCTTTTGCAGCAGCATTCATAGGTTTTCCTTTTCAGCGCAATCTCGGCGCGATTTTATCGTCTACGGCGCTTGTGGCCCTGACCGCCGCGGCCAAATTTATTACCCTTGCCAGTTGGACCTCCGCCACGCTTGGTCTTGTGTCTGGATGAGGGAAGCCTTGCAGACTTCACTCCATCACTCAGCATCTCAAAACGCAGCGCTCCGGCAATTGGGGCAGCTTCAACTAGTTTGACTTCTACCATCTGTCCCATTTGGAACGAAGTGGCGCTATCTTCCCCATATAGGGAGTAACTTACCTCATCAAAGTGAAAATATTCATCACCCAGCTTGGATATGGGAATAAAGCCGTCTGCGCCAGAATCTGCCAGAGTGACAAATAGACCCGACCTCGTCACCCCATTGATTCGGCCCATAAAGCGCTCGCCCAATTGATCTGACAAATGGCCAGCAATCAAGCGATCCTTGGTTTCGCGCTCTGCCTGCATGGCGGCTCGTTCTGTGACCGAAATTTCAGCGGCGATTTCAACCAACCGCGCTTCTTCTTCCCTTGTGATTCCGCCTTCACCCAGTCCCAATGCGCCAACCAGTGCGCGATGCACTGTTAGATCCGCATAACGGCGAATAGGGGAGGTGAAATGGGCATAGCGATCCAGATGCAGGCCAAAATGCCCAATATTGTCAGGCGAATAGACTGCCTGGCTCTGTGAACGTAGAACGACCTGATTGACCAGCTCTTCCTTGTCACTATCCACCACTCTGGACAAAATAGCGTTGAAATGCTCTGCCCGCAAAGAACCGGGTTTAGCTAGTGTGATATCCATTGAATGCAGGAACTCACGGAGCTTTTCCAATTTCTCGAGGGATGGTGAATCGTGGATGCGGTAGATCAATTTTTGCCGCTTTTGCTCCAGAGTTTCAGCCGCTGCCACATTGGCTTGGATCATAAACTCTTCGACCAGTTTGTGTGCATCAAGCCGGTCCGGCACGATCACCCGGTCAACGGTTCCATCTTCCTTCAATAGTATTTTGCGTTCTGGTAAATCCAGTTCCAGCGGTTGTCGCCGATTGCGCCCCCGCTTTAGGCATTCATAAGCTGCCCAAAGCGGTTTTAGCACCGTATCAAATATCGGGGCAGCAATATCATTGATCACGCCGTCTATCGCGTTCTGTGCGTCTGGATAGGCAATATTGCGATGGGATCGCATGAATATCCGGTGAAACTCGTGTTTGATTTTTCGCCCATCGGCAGCAAAAACCATTCGAACGGCGAGGGCAGGGCGTTCCTCATTTTCGCGCAGGGAACAAAAATTGTTTGAGATTTTCTCAGGCAGCATCGGTACAACCTGATCTGGGAAATAGACCGAGTTGCCACGCAACAAAGCCTCTCCGCCCATGGCTGTTGTGGAGCGCACATAGGCGCTCACATCTGCGATGGCCACATAGATGATATGGCCGTCTTCGCCGCCGCTTTCCTGATTGACATCTGGTTCGGCAAAAATCGCATCATCGTGATCCTTAGCGTCTGCCGGATCAATCGTAATCAGGGGAAGGTCCCGCCAATCCTCATATTT
This sequence comes from Rhizobiaceae bacterium, assembly GCA_016763155.1. Taxonomy (GTDB): domain Bacteria; phylum Pseudomonadota; class Alphaproteobacteria; order Rhizobiales; family Rhizobiaceae. The sequence continues at coordinate 6,309 of JAESUH010000182.1, read as the reverse complement.
ACTTGCAGGGTCGAAGGTGATTGCTTTGGTTTCTTCAGCTTCCTTGATGACTTCATCAGGAAAAATATGGCGGATTTCATTGGCATAGATGGCAATCATCGACGCAGCTTTTTCGCTGGCCAAGGAGCCTACAACGCGCTTTACCCTGCCACGTTTTAACCCGTACTTACTGGATTTCAGGGTCTCGACTTCTACCAGGTCGCCGTCTTTCGCGTCACCCAATGCATCAGCAAAAATTTCAACCTCGGCCTGGCGCTTCTGGGTCGGTTCCAGACGAATTTCTTTGGAACCGTCGGTATCTGTAATCCGCAATACCCCAAGGACAAGGTCTGTATCCTTTTCCAGCCTCTTGAGAACTTTGGCGTTATATTCAAGACCGCTATCGCCCTGTTTTGATAATCTCGCCAGAACACGGTCACCAACGCCTGCGTTCGGCCCGGGTTTTTTTCTGTCCTGATGCACCGAAATTTTTGGCGGTTTTCCCTGTTGGCTTTCGTTCCATTTTACAGGAACTGCCAACAACCCACCATCGCTATCGCGGGTGACAATATCGATGACAGTCACGGGTGGCAGATCGTTAGGCCGCGCTATGCGCTTGCCGTCTTTCACCAACAGACCTTCGCTATAAAGTTCTGCCAATATGCTTTTGAGAATGATGCGCCCATCGCCTTTAACACCGAAAGCCCGGGCAATTTCGCGTTTGCCGGAGCGAGCCGGGTTTTCAGCGATATAGTTCAAAACTTGCTCGCGGGAAGGAATCGCGCCATTTCTAAGTCCAGCACGATTGGCCTTTTGCGCTCCCCGCTCAAGTCGTTTTTTTTTGCTTACCAAATCCTCACGCTTCTTTCGTGGTGGCTTTAGGTTTCGGTTTAGCTTTTGGCTTAGCCTTAGCCTTCGCTTTGGGTTTAGCTTTCGCTTTTGCTTTAGGCTTGGCTTTAGCTTTAGGTTTTTTACCACCTTTAGCAGCCTTGGCCGCAATCATTTCAAGCGCTTCTTCCAGCGTCACTGACATTGGTTCTTTGTCGCGTGGAAGGGTCGCATTGATTTTTGCGTGGTTGACGTAAGGGCCAAACCGTCCGTCTTTGACGGTGACAGCACCGCCTAACTCAGGGTGATCGCCCAATTGTTTCAGCGCTGCCGCAGCACCGCGGCGACCTCCGCCTTTTGCAGCTTTTTCAGCAATTACCGTGACCGCACGGTTAAGCCCGACAGTGAAAACTTCATCAACACTATCTAAATTAGCATAAGCACCATCATGCAGCACGAATGGTCCGTAGCGGCCAATGCCGGCCTTGATCATCTTTTTAGTTTCAGGGTGTTCGCCCACGTCGCGTGGCAAAGAGAGCAGACGCAGAGCTTTTTCAAAGTCTATGTCCAGCGGATCCCAACCTTTAGGGATACTGGCACGTTTGGCACCTTTTTCTTCTCCGCGCTGAACATATGGGCCGAAACGACCAGTACGCAGGGTGATTTCTTCGTCGCTCTCAGGATCATTCCCCAGAAGTTTAGGACCTTTTGCCAGAGCTTCAGCGGCCGCATCCTCATCGTTTTGACCAAGCTGGCGGGTAAATGCGCAATCTGGATAGTTAGAGCAACCGACAAAAGCGCCGTAGCGTCCAACCTTCAGGCTCAATTGGCCCGCGCCGCATTTTGGGCAGGCTCTTGGGTCTGATCCATCTCCCTTCGGCGGAAAGGCCAAAGGTGCCAATTCTTCATTCAAACGATCGAGAACTTCGGTAACCCGAACATCCTTGATCTCGTCAACACTGCCGTGAAAACGCGTCCAGAAATCACGCAATACATCTTTCCACTGTAATTCACCAGCGGAGATCTTATCCAGCTGTTGTTCCATGTCAGCGGTGAAATCATATTCAACATAGCGTTGGAAAAAACTCTCCAGAAAGCTCGTAACCACGCGCCCTTTTGAATCCGGTATGAAACGTTTCTTCTCCAAAACCACATAATCGCGGTCCTGCAATGTAGAAAGGGTAGAAGCATAGGTGGAAGGTCGGCCAATGCCCAATTCTTCCATACGCTTGATCAGTGAAGCTTCTGAGTAACGCGGCGGCGGCTCAGTGAAATGTTGGTTGGCCTCAACTTTTTCCCGTGAAATGTCTTCACCCTCTGTGAGCATTGGAAGACGTTTATCTTCCTCATCATCAGAGATAGATTTCGCGGCTTCATAGACCTTCAAAAAGCCTTCAAAGCGGATAACAGAACCATTTGCGCGCAGAGTGGCCTTTTCAGAACCCTTAGTGGCCACAATATCCACAGCTGTACGCTCGATAATGGCCGTTTCCATTTGGCTGGCAATTGTACGCTTCCAGATCAGGTCATAAAGTTTGCGCTGGTCCTCATTAAGATATTTAGCCATCGACTCAGGGGTGCGGCTAATGTCTGTTGGACGAATTGCTTCGTGCGCTTCCTGAGCATTCTTGGCTTTGGATGTATAAAGACGCGGTTTTTCCGGTACGAATTCCTGACCAAACTGCGATTTGATATGGTCGCGGATCGAAGGAATAACCTCAGGCGTGATTTCCACCCCATCTGTACGCATATAGGTAATGAGACCAACGGTCTCGCCGCCAATATCAGTGCCTTCATATAGTTTTTGCGCCACCTGCATTGTTATCCGTGCTGAAAATCCGAGCTTGCGGCTCGCATCCATTTGCAGGGTGGAAGTGGTGAAAGGCGCATAAGGATTGCGCTTGGTAGGTTTTGACACCACGCTTGAAATTGTTAGATCAGAAGCTTCCAGCATGATCTTGATTTTCATGGCTTCAGCTTCAGTGCCAATATCCTGGCGGCTGATTTTCTTGCCTTCAAACTCGGATATGCGAGCTTCGAACTTCTGTGAAGAGCCATTGGCAAGGGAAGCAATGATCGACCAGTATTCTACCGGGTTAAAAGCTTCAATTTCGGTTTCGCGGTCGCAAATCAACCGCAGCGCCACAGACTGCACCCGTCCGGCAGAGCGAGCTCCCGGCAATTTGCGCCACAATACCGGCGATAGAGTGAAGCCAACCAGATAGTCGAGCGCACGGCGCGCCAGATAGGCATCCACCAAAGGCATGTCGAGGTCGCGAGGGTTCGCCATCGCGTCCAAAATCGATTTTTTGGTAATGGCATTAAACACCACCCGCTCAACAGGCATGTCTTTAATCAGCTTCTTGTCTTTAAGAATCTGCAACACATGCCAGGAGATGGCTTCGCCTTCTCTATCAGGATCGGTTGCGAGAATGAGTTTGTCGGCACCCTTGACCAGTTTTGCAATATCGGAGATGCGGGTTTTTGCTTTTGCATCCACCTCCCAGCTCATTGCAAAATCTTCATCTGGCAAAACCGAACCATCTTTGGGCGGTAAATCACGCACATGACCATAGGAGGCAATAACGGTATAATCGTTGCCTAGATACTTGTTTATGGTTTTCGCCTTAGCTGGCGATTCGACAATAACAACATTATTGGTCATTCAAAATCCTGACGAATTCCTAAAAAACGGGTGAGTTCCTACATAATCCATAGAAACATAAATCGCAAAAGCGAGCTCAACGCTCATGAATTGGACAGCCAATCCTCAATCGTCAAGCCTAAATTTGTCACAGACACGATAAATTTTAAAAATACAACTTAAAATAGATAAAAACAATTTTACAACCTATTGTATATTCAATCGATGTATAATAGCCTCAATACTAGTGCAGTCATCATACAAAAAATGAGAATTTAAGACGGTAATTTCGGGGAATAGCCTCAATTCAAGAGTTGGGCTTTACGTAACATGTCGGCAAACGATAACCACACAAATCAGCACCAAAATATGGCGGGTAGCGAAGCCGCTGACAAATTGCAATATATAGAAGACATGTTGCAACAATTGCGAAAAATGGCTGATAGCCTAAATCAAAATTCGTTGAACTACTTTTTGGATATGGCAATTTCAGAAACCAGCAAGTGCCATGAAATGGTCAAAAGCCACCAAAACAAGCCACCCGAGCCACCGCCAGTTACCGAACATCCTGCATAACTTTGATTGTGCTGCCTGACGTTAGCCAGAGTTGATATCAGATATCCAGATTTATCCAGACCGGTACATGATCCGATGGTTTTTCCCATTCGCGGGTAAATTTATCAATCTCCGCCCCTTTGAGCATTATGGCTGCCTCAGGCGAGAGCAGTAAGTGATCGATGCGGATGCCGTTATTTTTTGGCCATGCGCCAGCTTGATAATCCCAAAATGTGTAGCTGGGTGAGGCGTCCGTTGTACTTCGAACGGCCTCCGTCATTCCAAGGTTTAACAATCGCCGAAAAGAATCACGGGTTTCAGGGCGAAATAATGCATCACCCTCCCAGCCTTTGGGGTCGTGGCAATCTTCTGGCATGGGGATGACATTATAATCACCGGCTAAAATAAATGGTTCTTCGAGCAGTAATTGCGCTTGCGTCCATTTTTCAAGCCGTGCCATCCAGTTAAGTTTGTAGGGAAACTTCTCCGTATCAACTGGATTGCCATTGGGTAGATAGAGTGAAACGACCCGCAATGAGCGGCCTGATACTGAAAACGCCCCTTCAATGAACCGGGCTTGAACATCCTCTTCCCCCTCAGTGCCAAGCATAGGCAGGCCCCGATTAACCTCATCGAAGGGCAATTTGGAAAGAATCGCAACGCCGTTAAAGCTTTTTTGCCCGTGGGTTTCCACATTATACCCCAGCGCTTCAATCTCGGCACCCGGGAAATTTTCGTCGACCGACTTGATCTCCTGCAGGCAGGCGATATCTGGCTCGGCCTGTTTCAGCCACTCAATCAGATTATCGTGTCTGGCCTTGATGCCGTTAATATTCCAGGTCGCGATTTTCATTTTGCAATGGCCACATAGTCGTTGATTCCGATCACCATCCTAACCACTACTGAACGGCAGCGCACCCGAAAATACCGGGCGAGCTGTGGATAGTTCTCCGCGTTTGATTTTGCACAAATTCAAAATTGCCCTAAACTTCCTTGGTCTTTAACGAATCATGGGCAAGTGATCACAAAGGACGCTCCGCAAACAAGGCGGATTTACTTGGGAACCATTCTCGAAAAGAGAAACGAAGGAGAACGAATATGGGGCAGAATTCATCACTCGGGACTGCCGAGCAGCTCAGAGACCCGAATTATACACCGCCAATGGCGCAGGCAATTCCTCTCGGGATACAACACGTACTGGCTATGTTTGTCAGTAACGTTACACCAGCCATTATTATTGCGGGCGCAGCCGGATTTGGTTTCGGCTCAAATTCACCCGATTTTTCAAATTTGATCTACATGATCCAGATGTCGATGCTGTTTGCAGGCATTGCTGCTTTGTTTCAAACCATCGGCATGGGCCCTGTGGGCGCAAGACTGCCAATCGTTCAAGGCACAAGCTTTGCCTTTATTCCAATCATGGTGCCATTGGTAGCAGGGCAGGGGATAGCAACCATGGGAGCCTTGATGGGCGGCGTTCTGATCGGGGGAATATTCCACTTCTTCCTTGGAACGTTCATTGGTCGTATCCGCTTTGCTTTACCGCCTTTGGTAACAGGCCTGATTGTGTTGATGATCGGGTTAGCGCTGGTAAAAGTCGGCATTCAATATGCAGCTGGTGGCGTACCTGCCATGGGCAAACCTGAATTCGGTAGCCTGAACAACTGGTTCATGGCGCTGGTTGTGATTGTGGTCACGCTCGGCATTAAGTTCTTCACCAAAGGCATTATGTCCGTTGGCGCAGTGCTGATTGGCATTATTGTCGGCTACATTGTTGCCTATTTCATGGGTGAAGTGAATTTCGCTGGAATTGGCAGAGCCTCAGCCTTTATGGTGCCAGTACCGTTCAAATGGGGTTTTGAAGCCTCATCCGCTGCAATCATCGGCTTTTGTTTCATGGCAATTGTTTCGGCAATCGAAACTGTTGGCGATGTTTCAGGCATCACCAAGGGTGGCGCAGGCCGTGAAGCAACCGACAAAGAGATCACAGGTGCTACCTATGCCGATGGTTTGGGAACGGCGCTTGCCGGTATTTTTGGCGGTCTGCCAAATACATCCTTCAGCCAAAACGTTGGCCTGATTTCAATGACCGGCGTTATGAGCCGCCATGTTGTGACAATCGGTGCAATCTTCCTGATCATCTGTGGCTTCCTGCCAAAAGTTGGTGCAGCGATTTCTACAGTGCCGATTGAAGTATTGGGCGGCGGCGTCATTGTCATGTTTGGCATGGTCGCAGCAGCTGGCGTCAATATGTTGTCAGAAGTGAACTGGAATCGTCGCAATATGATGATATTCGCCATTTC
>JAESUH010000019.1 GCA_016763155.1 Rhizobiaceae bacterium | reverse complement strand
TCAATAGCGTATTCACGTGCCATTGTATCAAACCTTCGTTTTGCCGACATCAACTCGTTAGAGGTATCGGTCTGAAATTAATTACCAGCGGTAATGGGAGAACGCTTTGTTTGCATCTGCCATTTTGTGAGTGTCTTCGCGCTTTTTAACAGCGTTACCGCGGTTATTTGCAGCATCCATCAATTCACCGGAAAGACGGCTAATCATGGTTGTTTCATTGCGCTTTCTTGCAGCACCAATAACCCAGCGAATTGCAAGGGCCTGACGACGCTCGGTACGAACTTCAACAGGAACCTGATAAGTTGCACCACCCACCCGACGAGAACGAACTTCAACATGTGGAGCCACATTCTCCAAAGCGGAGTGAAACGTCTCAATCGGATCGACTTTGCCTTTTTCTTCAACCTGCGTGAGCGCACCATAGACGATACGTTCAGCAACAGATTTCTTTCCATCCAACATGATGGAGTTCATGAATTTCATCAAAACCAGATCACCATACTTTGGATCCGGGTTGATTTCTCGTTTTTCTGCGCGATGGCGACGGGACATATAATTCTAACCTTATTTAGGACGCTTGGCGCCGTATTTTGAACGACGCTGCTTGCGATCTTTAACGCCCTGAGTATCCAGAACACCACGAATGACGTGGTAACGAACACCGGGCAAATCTTTCACGCGTCCGCCGCGGATCATTACCACTGAGTGTTCTTGCAAGTTATGCCCCTCACCTGGGATATAACCGATAACTTCAAAACCGTTGGTCAAACGGATTTTGGCAACTTTACGAAGAGCCGAGTTCGGCTTTTTCGGTGTCGTTGTATAAACTCGTGTACACACACCACGTTTTTGTGGACATGCTTCCATTGCTGGAACTTTGTTGCGCTTTACCACCGGCTTGCGGGGCTTACGCACCAATTGGTTAATGGTTGGCATAAAACCTAACCCTCTTAAACTGCGTCGATCAGATCCGAAAATCTTGACCAACAAATGACCTAAAGGCGATGCCGTGCTTTTCGCCGAGACATCACCCACACAACAAAGGCCCAACCCATCGGAATTTAAATTCCATCGGGAGAACCTTTGACAAACAGAGGACCGGATACCGGTCATGTAATTCGTTCTATATTTGCGGTTAAACCCCGTTTGAGACTGCATCAAAGCTTGGCGCTAGAGATGGTTATTCGACTCACGTTGGTCCGTTAAAGGTTTCATTAGATCGAATTCGCAAAAACGTCAAGGCTCTAAAAGGATAATTGCGGAGTCAAATCAGCAATTTATGGGGTTTTGTGAGCTTCCCATCCCCTGCCAAACCATTTTTACATGGCAAACCGATTTTTTTCGCAGTAAGTAACCTGTTGGGCGATATAACAAGAACAATAGTTTAACTTAATTTTGGGCCGAAATCAAACATGACACCATCCGAAACAGAATTCGAAGACACCCCGCTGATTTTTATCATCATTGGGGAGGCACGAATGGGCAAGGATGCCCCTTTGCAGCCGTTTAATGCGCTACTGGCTGCGGCCGACGATAATTCTGCCGCTCAAATCGTTTTGGAATCACTTCAACAACAAGGCTACAGTAATGCTGACTTGCATCAGATCGGCAATCTTGATGATCGCCCCGAGGATGCTGTACTTCTGGAAGCCTACAACACCGCTTGCGCCGGTGAAGTCGCCTTGATTTTTTATCGGGCAGAGTGCGAGAAATCTAACTAGCCTGATGGAGTATGCAGCGGGAGCAAGAACCAATCAGCTGCATTATCAAGGCGTATATAAAATCTGATGGTCCTGCGGCTTCTCACCGTTAATCAGGGCAATAACCGAGCGCGCAAGGTTTTTCCCGGCAATTCGGAAGTTTTCCGGGATGACAATCAGATTGGGACATAACTTTATCAGTAGACCAAGAGAATCCTTGGTTACCACATCAATATCCTTGCCAAGCTTAAGCCCGAGTTTTTCGATAGCAGCAACCGTAGCAACGGCTGCGTCCGAACTGCCGCAAATAATTCCGTTCGGGCGATTTACGGTCGCCAACAAAGTTTCAATCTCGGTCTGAATATCCGCATAGGGTGAATCCGTTGTGATGTTTTCAATGTCAACATCTACCAAATTGTTCTTTTTCATTTCCGAGCGAAAACCACCCACCATATGCCGTGAAAACGTCAACGTTGCAGGAGGGGCGATCAGAGAGATTCTCGCGCGCCCACGATCCTGCAACAAACCAACGGCCATTCGGGTGTAACGCTCATTGTCAAAATCATAATATGCGTGTTCAAGATTCATATCGGTGCGGCCATGAGTGGCAAAGGGCACACGATGCTCTAAAAGGTAGCGCACACGCGGGTCATTAGGCTCTGTTCGCGACAGGATAACTCCATCGGCTGCCCCCGTCTCAACGACATACTTAACAGATTCCAATGGATCCTGATCAAGGCCGTAAGGGTTCACCACCAAATGATAATGGGTATCGCCAACAAATTGCGAGATACCGCTGATCAATGGCGCCATTAGCCCCATGCCCTCATCTCCGGCATTGAGGATAAGACAAATTACGTTGGTCTTACCAGTACGTAGCCGCACCCCTGCCCTATTGGGCCGATAACCAATCTGGTTAGCAACCAGCCTAACCCGCTCCTTGGTGCCTTGCCCAATATCGGGCGCATCATTCAAAGCGCGAGAGACAGTGGTAACCCCCAAGCCGGTCATATAGGCGATATCTTTCAACCTTGGGCGTTCACCAGGCGTAACCCTCGGTTTTATGGGCGGTTTTGTTGGTTTTTTAGGTCCATTTGCCATCGAAATTTGGGTACTCAACTGCCTGAATGCGTGGGTTATTTTTCTCACATTGGCACATATGAGAAAAAGATGGAAGCAATAACTGTAACGTTACAGTAAGCCAAATTTCTGCTGAAAAATGCCCCTTTAGACCAAAGGATAAGACGCAATAGCAAATTGAGAACGTTGCTTTAGTAAAAGATAATTTAAACTATATATGTTATATATCAACATGTTACTGTATTTCCAAATAATTTTATACATATTTTCAGATGACGACACAAGCCAAACCGGTTGGATTTTCTACATTGCTGTTGATTTTGTGAAATAGCTGAACTAGGTTTCTTCCTGTAACGATTTAGATGGGAGGTTACCTCGATGAGATTAAAACTTTTGGCTGCCGCTTTGGCAGCATCAATTTCCGCACCGGCATATGCCACTGATATTGAAGTCACCCATTGGTGGACTTCAGGTGGTGAAGCTGCTGCGGTTAAAGTATTTGCTGACGCGTTTGATGCCACAGGTAACAAATGGGTTGATGGCGCAATTGCAGGCGGTGGTGGCACAGCTCGCCCTGTCATTATTTCCCGTATCATTGGCGGTGAACCAATGGGCGCAACCATGCTGAACCACGGTCGTCAGGCTGAAGAACTAGTCGAAGCTGGTCTGATGCTTGATCTTACAGAGATTGCGACCAAAGAAGGCTGGCGCGACATTGTGCATCCGGTATCACTGCTGGATAGCTGCACGGTTGACGGCAAAATTTACTGCGTGCCTGTAAACATCCACTCTTGGCAGTGGCTATGGTTGAGCCATAAAGCATATAAAGATGCTGGTGTTGATGTTCCAAAAAACTGGGATGAGTTTGTTGCTGCGGCTCCTGCATTGGAAAAAGCGGGCATCGTTCCATTGGCAATGGGGCAACAGGCTTGGCAGACAAACGGCGCCTTTAGTGTTTTGACCGTTGGTCTTGGTGGTCAGGATCTTTGGACAAAAATTAACGTAGACAAAGATGCAGCCGCTGCTGCCGGTCCTGAAATGGCCCGTGTGTTTGAGGCTTACGGCAATGCACGTAATTTGTCTAAAGGCTCAACTGTTTCTGATTGGAACCAGGCAACCAACATGGTTATCACTGGAAAAGCTGGCGGCCAGATCATGGGTGACTGGGCGCAGGGCGAGTTTCAGGTTGCCGGTCAGGTAGCGGGCGTAGATTATACCTGCCTTCCAGGTCTTGGAATTCAGGAAATCATCTCAACTGGTGGTGATGCATTCTATTTCCCTAAGACTGACGATGCGGAAAAAACCAAGGCTCAGTTGGAAATGGCTTCAATGATGCTGTCCAAAGAAGTTCAGGTTGCCTTCAACCTGAAAAAGGGTTCTTTGCCTGTACGTGGTGACGTGGACTTGGCTGCTGCAAATGATTGCATGAAAAAAGGTCTTGCGATCCTTGCTTCCGGCAAAATCTTGCCAGATGGCAATCAGGTTTTGAGTGCGGATACACAAGGTCAGCTCGAAGATTTGTTTGTTGAATTCTGGAATGATACAAAAATCACTCCAGAGGCTGCTCAGGCAAACTTCGCAAAAATCATCGGCGATGCCGACTAAGTCTTTTAATCCGGGCCGTTGAAAAACTCAACGGCCCGTTTTTTTGCGCAATGAGTTCTAAAAATTTTGGTGGCGCACGCGCCCATTCAGGTTCCAGTTGGAGGGGACATGGACACATATAAACGCCCTTCACAACTTTTCCGGAATATGAGCGCAAAGATCGCCTCTATCCCAATGGTTATGACAGCTCTTGTTATTTTTGTTGGCTGCACCGTATGGACCATCACCTATTCTTTCACCGGTTCGAGGCTTCTTCCAAAGCTTAAATGGGTGGGAATGAAGCAGTATGACAGGCTGTTTGATACAAATCGCTGGGTTATTTCCATAGATAATATCATTATTTACGGCATCTGCTCACTCATCCTATCGTTGACCATAGGCTTTATTCTGGCGGCTCTTCTGGATCGAAAAATTCGCTTCGAAAATACTTTTCGCTCAATTTTTCTTTATCCCTTTGCCCTCTCCTTCATCGTAACCGGGTTGGTATGGCAATGGATTTTAAATCCTCAATTCGGTATTCAGCATGTGGTGCGCGAAGCGGGATTTCTTTCCTTTTCTTTCGCCCCGCTGCAAAGCAATGAATATGTAATATTCGGCGTTTTGATTGCTGGCATCTGGCAGGGAAGCGGCCTGATTATGGCGCTGATGCTTGCTGGTCTTCGTGGCATTGATGAGGACATCTGGAAGGCCACACGCATTGATGGCATCCCTCTTTGGAAGACCTATATTGTGGTGATCATTCCGATGATGCGCCCTGTGTTCGTCACGGCGCTTGTTTTAATCGCGTCCGGTATTGTGCGGGTTTACGACCTTATAGTCGCCCAAACCAATGGTGGGCCGGGTATCTCGTCCGAAGTACCCGCCAAATATGTTTACGACAAAATGTTCCTCAGTCAGAACCTTGGGCAGGGCTTTGCGGCCTCGACCGTGATGCTGCTTACTGTGCTCGTCATATTGATCCCATGGGCTTATCTGGAATTTGGGGGGAGAAAACAAAATGGCTGATACCGATATGGCAACAGATTTCACCGGCGACCACGGACCAAAACCAAAGAAATCAATTTCGGGCCGTAACATCATGCTTTACGGAACGCTGATTGTCTTTGCGATCTATTACCTACTCCCGTTATATGTCATGGTCGTGACATCCCTAAAAGGCATGCCGGAAATCCGGTTGGGCAATATTTTTGCTCCACCTGTGGAGATCACATTTCAGCCCTGGGTCAAAGCATGGAGTGAGGCCTGTACCGGGCTGAACTGCGACGGACTGAGCCGCGGGTTTTTCAACTCTGTCAAAATTCTCATTCCTTCTGTCGCCATTTCCATCGTCATTGCCTCAATCAATGGCTATGCCTTGGCAAACTGGAGATTCAAAGGTGCTGACGTCTTCTTTACCATTTTGATCTTTGGCGCCTTCATTCCCTATCAGGTGATGATTTATCCAATCGTGATAATTCTGCGCGAAATGGGCCTTTACGGTAGCATCTGGGGTCTTGTGATGGTGCACACCATCTTCGGCATGCCGATCCTCACCTTGCTGTTCCGCAACTATTTCACCTCCTTGCCGCAGGAACTGTTTAAGGCAGCTCGGGTGGATGGTGCAGGGTTTTGGGGCGTGTTCTTCAAAATCATGGTGCCTATGTCCCTACCGATTTTTGTGGTGGCTATGATCTTGCAGGTGACCGGTATTTGGAACGACTTCCTGTTCGGTGTCATCTACACCAAACCGGCCTCCTACCCGATGACTGTTCAGTTGAATAACATCGTGAATTCTGTACAGGGCGTCAAAGAATACAACGTCAATATGGCAGCGACCATTTTGACCGGCCTTGTGCCATTGGTAATTTATTTTGTATCCGGAAAACTATTTGTACGCGGCATTGCTGCGGGCGCTGTGAAAGGTTGATCACGTGAAATCGATCGAAGTCAAAGACCTGTCCCTATCCTTTGGGACCGTGGAAGTTCTCAAAAAGCTCAACATCGACATTGGTGAGGGTGAATTTCTGGTGTTGCTGGGGCCTTCTGGTTGTGGCAAATCCACCTTGCTGAATTGTATTGCAGGGCTGCTGGATGTATCCGGCGGGCAGATATTCATCAACGGAAAAAACGTGACCTGGGCAGAACCCAAGGATCGTGGCATTGGCATGGTTTTCCAGTCTTATGCGCTCTATCCGCAAATGACGGTTCGTGGAAACCTGTCCTTTGGCCTTAAAAACCAGAAGGTTCCAAAAGCCGAAATTGAAGAGCGGATTTTGCGGGTTGCTGAAATTCTACAGATCGGCGAATTGCTGAATAGAAAACCAGCCGCCCTTTCTGGAGGTCAGCGCCAGCGTGTCGCCATTGGCCGCGCGCTTGTACGTGATGTGGATGTATTTCTGTTTGATGAGCCCCTGTCTAATCTGGATGCCAAACTGCGGTCAGAATTGCGTGTAGAGCTGAAGCGCCTGCATAACCGGTTAAACAACACCATGGTCTACGTTACTCATGACCAGATCGAGGCCCTCACCCTGGCAGACCGCATTGCAATCATGCGTGACGGTGTGATCCAGCAATTGGCGGATCCTAATACGATCTACAATCGGCCAACCAATCTTTATGTGGCAAGCTTTCTGGGGTCGCCTGCCATGAGTTTCCTAACTGGGGAAATCACCAAAAAGGGTAAGGTTTTCACTTTTGACAATACGCAAATCCAACTGGCAAACTATTCCGGGGAAAACGACACCCTAAACGATGGCCCCGCCACTTTGGGGGTTCGTCCGGAACACGTTACCGTTCATTCCAAGGCCATAAAAGGCAAGACCGTTAAAGCCAAGGTAGAATTATATGAACCGATGGGCTCGGAAAGCCTGATGTGGTTGGATGTCGAGGGGCAAACGATTTCCGTATTGGTTAAATCCGAAGACGTTCGCGAAAAGGGCTCAACCGCCTATCTGTCGTTTGAATTAAGCAAAGCATCATTGTTTGACAAGCAATCTGAAACCAGATTGTAAATATCAGGAATCTATATGTTGAATCTCGCTGGATTGTGGTCCCTTTCTGAAACAAACGGGGACCATTCGGCACCTATGAGAGTTCCAGGCGACGGCATCTCCGCGCTGCTTGCTGCTGGCATCATCCAGGACCCTTATGAAGGACGCAATGAGTATGACGTACGCTGGGTCGCTCAGCGCGACTGGGTGTTATCACGTGAGTTTTTTCTGGAACCGGGGGAAGATCGTTTTGAACTTGATGTTTCCCAATTAGATTGCATCGCGGAGATCAAGCTTAACGGCGCTTCTATCCTCTCTAGTCGAAACGCGTTTCGCGCCTATCGGGTGGATATATCTGACCAGCTATTGGCCGGACAAAATTCAATTGAAATCATTTTTGCATCCAGCACTAAGGAAGCAGACCGTTTGCAGGCTGCCCAGCCCTATGAAATTCCCTATCAAACTGAAAATTGCGACATTCCCAATGGCAATATGTTGCGCAAGGTCCAGTGTGATTTTGGCTGGGACTGGAATATCGCGCTTGCTCCATTTGGGCTCTATGGCGATATTACCATTCGCCCGATTGCAGCTCGTATTGACAACCTACAAGTGGTGCAGGAGCACGCAAATTCTCAGGTGAATTTGAAAATCCGGGCGAATGTTTCCAACGGCGTTGATGGCAAAATCTGGCGGTTTACATTTGGAAACCAATCGCTGGAAGGGACAGTTTCACATGGTCGGATCAACATTGACCTTGAGGTAGAGGAGCCAAAACTATGGTGGCCTGTGGGTTCAGGTGATCAAATTCTTTATGATCTGCATCTGGAAATTGGTGATCATACCATCAGCCGGAAAATTGGATTGCGGACCATTGAGTTACGCAATGAACAAAGTGAAAACGGTACCAGTTTTACCTTTCGGATAAATGGGCATGATCATTTTATGCGCGGTGCGAACTGGATACCGCAGGATGCCCTGCCCGGCCGGATCACTCTTGAAGCCACAAGGGATTTATTACAATCCGCAGTGGACGCAAACATGAACATGATCCGCGTTTGGGGTGGCGGTCGTTATGAGGCCGATTGGTTTTACGACCTTTGCTCTGAGATGGGATTGTTGGTCTGGCAGGATTTCATGTTCTCCTGCAATTTATACCGTGCCGACGAAGCCTTTTTAACGGATGTCGACGCCGAGGTTCGCGAGCAAACCGCTAGGCTTTCCCACCACGCATGTCTGGCGCTTTGGTGTGGAGACAATGAACTTGTGGGTGCCTTGAGCTGGTTTGAAATATCACGCACGCACCGAGAGCGTTATCTTGAAAATTACAAAAAACTGAACGCCACGATCAAGCATGCCCTGTTAGAAACAAATCCCGAGGCTCTCTGGTGGCCCTCAAGCCCGTCGCTGGGACATGAAAATTTTGGTGATGCTTGGCACGACGACAGTTCCGGCGACATGCACTATTGGTCTGTTTGGCATGAAGGGAAATCCTTCGATAATTACCGGGAAATAAAGCCCAGGTTTTGCTCTGAATTCGGATTTCAATCTTTCACTTCAATGAACGTCATTCGTCAATTTTCCGATGAGAAAGACTGGAATATTGGCAGCCCGGTTATGGAAAGCCATCAAAAAAACAAGGGTGGCAATACGCGAATTACTGAAACAATGTTTCGCTATTTCCGCTTTCCTGAAGGGTTTGAGAACTTCGTTTATTTATCCCAGGTGCAACAGGGATTGGCATTCAAAACTGCGGTGGACTATTGGCGCAGTCTGAAACCCCATTGCATGGGCGCACTCTATTGGCAGCTCAATGACACCTGGCCTGTTGCCAGCTGGTCCAGCCTCGATTATGGCGGCGGCTGGAAAGCGACCCATTTCATGGCACGACGCTTTTTCCAACCGGTCAATGTAACAATTATTCCAGAAGGTGATGAGTTAAAAATCATCGCCGTCAATGACACATTATCTGCTGTGGAAATCGATGTGGCTCTCTCATTGGTATCGCTGGACGGTAAAACAACAAAGCTGCGCGGAATAAAGCAGAATGTGGGAATCGAGCAGTCTGAATTGCTGGCAGTATTGCCTGCGAATTTAATGGCAGAGGATCAGTTTCTCGCTTACACTTTTACCGCAAGCAATGGAATGTCTGGCGAAGATCACTTTACGAACTTGCCTTACAAATCCCTCGACCTTCCAGACCCTGATTTAACGTTTTCAACGCGGATTGAGGATGGCAAAATTGTTGTTTCTATAACGGTTCAGGCCGTGGCGTTTTACGTGACGCTTGAGGCCGATGTTTCAGGGCGGTTCTCGGACAATTGCTTCATGATGTTGGCGGGCGAGAGCCGTGAAATTTGTTTCGTTCCGAAGGATGCAAACATCGAAGCTGCAATGGAAAACATTCTTGTTCGAGACCTCTACAACTCTGCAAAAAGGAGAATTTAATGGACCGCTCTGACGTAAATACAATCATCCGTGAAAGCGATGCATTCATCCGTTCCTTTGGTTTTGTGATGCCACCCTTTGCCTATTGGTCTGCCGAGCAAATGAAAGAGCGGGCAGCAACCGACAGTGCAATTATCAAAGAGAACCGGCTTGGTTGGGATATCACCGACTATGGTCAGGGCAATTTCAAAGATCTTGGCCTGTTCCTGTTCACTGTGAGAAACGGTTCCAACGCGAATATTGCCAAAGGCAAAGGCGTGTTGTTTGCCGAGAAAATTATGATTAGCCGGGAGAAGCAGATATCTCCTATGCATCGCCACAACCTCAAGACTGAGGACATCATCAATCGCGGTGGCGCGAAGCTGGTAATCGAACTTTTCGCTGCCCACCCGGATGGAACAATCGATCCTGATGCGGACGTGGAAATTGCCACTGACGGGCGCATGCGCACGGTAAAAGCTGGCGGGCATTTGGCTTTGTCGCCGGGTGAAAGTGTAACCCTTCATCCCAATCACTGGCACGCATTTTGGGGCGAAGGCGGGGATGTTTTGATCGGCGAAGTCAGCAATGTGAACGATGATTTGACCGACAATATTTTCCGCGATCCGATCGGGCGTTTTTCGAAAATTAATGAGAATGAGCAGCCACTTCATTTGCTCGTTTCCGACTACGATACTTGGCTGTCCTGACAAAGACACCAATTTAATTCCAATCAAAATTTCTTACGAGGAGAGCACTCATGACCCAATTTTCAATGCAATTATACAGCGCACGGAAGTTTCCGCCCCTTAGTGAAACACTCAAGCAATTGGCTGAACTTGGCTACGCTGAAGTTGAAGGTTTTGGCGGCCTTTATTCTGATCTGGACGGATTGGTTGCCGGGTTGAAAGAAAACGGTTTGAAAATGACTTCCGGGCATTTTTCACTCGAAGCGCTGGAAGATGATGTGGAAGGCTGCATTGAAATCGCCAAAGCAACGGGCATGAAGAGCATGTATTGCCCCGCAGTTCCCCAGGAAGAACGCACCAAAGATGCCGATGGATGGACTGCACTTGGCGCACGGCTACAAGCTGCTTCCAAGCCTTATGTGGCGGCAGGGTTTAAATTTGGCTGGCACAATCATGCCTTTGAATTTGTGCCTTGCGCTGATGGATCTATCCCGCTTGATCTAATGTTTGGCGCCTGCCCTGACCTTACATGGGAAGTCGATGTGGCATGGATTATTCGCGGCGAAGCTGATCCAATTGCCTTCATCAACAAATATGCTGATCGCATCAATTCTGTTCACCTCAAAGATATCGCCCCAGACGGCGAATGCGAAGATGAAGATGGCTGGGCAGATGTGGGCCACGGCGTCATTGACTGGGCCCCAATCATGGCGGCACTGAGCAAATCAAATGTCGATCATTATGTGATGGAACACGACAATCCAAATGACATGGAACGCTTTGCGCGTCGTTCCCTTGCATCCGCGCAAAAACTGTAGAGGAGATCACAATGGGTAAACTTCTTGGTGTTGGAATTATCGGTTGTGGCAATATTTCCACGACCTATTTCAAATTGGGGCCATTGTTTAAAGGCTTCGAAATTATTGCATGTGCTGACCTGAATGAAGAGGCCGCGCAAGCTCGTGCCGATGAATATGGCGTGCGTAAAGATACAATTGCAGACCTGTTGGCAGCGGGTGATATTGATTTGATTATCAATTTGACGATCCCTGACGCGCATTTTTCTGTGACCAAACAAATTCTGGAAGCGGGCAAACATGCCTATTCAGAAAAGCCTTTGGTGCTGACCATTGAAGAAGGTCAGGAACTTGCAAAAATCGCTTCTGAAAAGAGCCTTTCAGTTGGGTGTGCACCTGACACATTTCTTGGCAGTTCACATCAGTTGGCACGTCAACAAATCGATAACGGTGCGATTGGAACAATCACCTCTGGCACTTGCCATGTGATGTCCCACGGCATGGAAAAATGGCATCCAAATCCAGATTTCTTCTTTTTACCTGGCGGCGGGCCAATCTTTGATCTTGGGCCGTATTACATTGCGAATTTGGTAAACCTTGTGGGTCCAATTAAACGGGTTGCTGCACTTTCCTCAATGGCGACAGATACCCGCACGATTGGTTCTGATGCCCGTAAGGGCGAGATCATTCCAGTCAAAACACCAACCAATATTCATGCGCTGCTTGAATTTGAAAACGGTGCAACAATCAGTTTTGCTGCCAGTTGGGATGTATGGTCTCACCGCCATAAGAATATGGAACTTTATGGCACTGAAGGTTCAATCTTTGTGCCTGATCCAAACTTCTTTGGTGGTGATGTTTTGATGGCTGGTACAGATGGAGAAATCAAAACTCTGGAAACCTGGGATCACCCCTTTGCAATCAATAATTACAAGGATGACACTCAGGCAAATTACCGTACGGCCGGGCTTGCGGATATGGCAGTTGCAATCCTCGAAGGACGTGATGCACGGTGCTCATTTGATCGGGCTTTGCACGGTGTAGATGTGATGGCATCCATTTTGAAGTCGGGTGAAACCGGCGAATTTGTGGACATCACCACCAAGTGTACCCGCCCTGCAGCTTTAGGCATCGAAGAGGCTCGTGCTCTGTTGAAATAAGCTCTCGAAGCGCTCATGGTTAGTCGCAAGAATCAACCCTGTTGTCCAAAAAAGAACAGCAGGGTATTTGAAAAATTGAGGACAATTGATAATGGTTTATGTACCCAATCCTGAGCGCTATTCGAAAATGACTTACAGCCATTGCGG
The DNA here is from genome assembly GCA_016763155.1 of Rhizobiaceae bacterium. GTDB lineage: Bacteria > Pseudomonadota > Alphaproteobacteria > Rhizobiales > Rhizobiaceae. Next base: position 3,711 of record JAESUH010000019.1, on the reverse strand, counting down.
CAATAGCGGTTTACAACTCCCGCTCATTTCCCTTGGACTATGGCATAATTTCGGCGGTGATACTCCCCACGAATTGAAGCGAGAATTATGCCGGACGGCCTTTGACCTTGGCATCACGCATTTTGATTTGGCCAACAATTATGGGCCACCTCCAGGCAGTGCTGAATCTGCATTCGGCGAAATTTTACGTACCGATTTTGCAAATTACCGCGATGAATTAGTGATCTCCTCAAAGGCTGGTTATGGCATGTGGGAAGGTCCCTATGGAGAGTGGGGAAGCCGCAAATATCTGATTTCATCCTGCGACCAAAGCCTGAAGCGTTTAGGTCTGGATTATGTGGATATTTTCTATTCCCACCGTTTCGACCCTGACACACCATTGGAAGAAACAATGGGTGCGCTGGATCAAATCGTTCGCTCCGGCAAAGCGCTATATGCGGGAATTTCATCTTACAATTCCGAACGCACCAGACAGGCCGTAGCGATACTTAAAGACTTGGGCACGCCCTGCATTATTCATCAGCCAAGCTATAATATGATCAACCGCTGGGTGGAAAAAGACGGATTGAAAGACACGCTGAAAGAACTTGGCGTTGGTTCAATCGCATTCACTCCGCTTGCGCAGGGCATGTTGACCAATAAATATCTGAACGGTGTTCCAGAAGGCAGCCGCGCTACACAAGGCAAGTCTTTGAACCCCAATTTCCTCAGCGACAATGCGATCGCCAATATCAACAAGCTGAACGATATTGCCAGCGCCCGTGGCCAGACATTGGCCCAAATGGCCATTGCATGGGTATTGCGCGGTGGTGGAATTACCACAGCCTTGATCGGTGCATCAAAACCACAGCAGATAATTGATTGTGTAGGTGCCATCGACAACCTTGAGTTCAGCGAAACTGAATTGGCTGACATCGACAAATATGCCGATGAAGAGAGTATCAACCTTTGGGCAAGATCGTCTGAATCTTAAAATAAGGAACCACCTATGATCCGAAATCCAATCCTGCCAGGCTTTAACCCGGACCCGTCTATCTGGCGGGTTGGATCTGATTATTATATCGCAACATCCACCTTTGAATGGTATCCGGGGGTGCAGATACACCATTCAAAGGATTTAGTGAACTGGACGCTGGTTTCGCGGCCATTGCGTCGAAAAAGCCAGTTGGACATGCGTGGAAACCCGGATAGCTGCGGCATCTGGGCTCCCTGCCTTTCCCATGCGGATGGAAAATTCTGGCTCGTTTACACTGATGTGAAACGCTATGATGGCAATTTCAAAGACACCCACAATTTCATCGTCACCTGCGATACGATTGACGGGGAATGGTCTGATCCAATTTACGTCAATTCTTCCGGGTTTGATCCCTCGCTCTATCACGGTGAAGATGGGCGCAAGTGGTTTTTGAATATGCAATTACGCCATACCCGTGATGGCGACAGTGGCAAACCTTTGCCACTCTCCTTTGATGGCATTTTGATGCAGGAATATGATAGCGAGCAGGGAAAACTTATCGGCCCTAAACGCAATATTTTTGCAGGCAGTTCTCAGGGGCTGGTCGAAGGACCGCACCTCTTTAAGCGGAACGACTATTATTACCTGACCACTGCCGAGGGCGGCACTTCCTACAATCACGTGGTGACCATGGCGCGCTCACGCGACATTTGGGGACCTTACGAGATACATCCCAACATCCACCTCCTGACATCAAAAGATGCGCCTGACGCCCCTGTACAGCGTGCAGGCCATGGACAAATTGTAGAAACACCGGATGGTGAACCCTATCACACTCATTTAATGAGCCGACCACTTCCCAATAAACGTTCTCCGCTGGGGCGGGAAACGGGCATTCAAAAATGTGTCTGGCGCGATGATGGCTGGCTTTATATGGAACAGGGAGGTTTGGTTCCTGTAACTGACGTGCCCTCCCCTGATCCAGCTATTGAACCTGATGCGCCTAAAGCTGTTTACACAAAATTTGATGGCAATACCCTGCCAGAGGATTTTCAATGGCTGCGCACTCCGGAGCCGGACGACCTATTCAATCTAACGGGCAAGACACTGCGTCTAATCGGGCGTGAATCTATTGGCAGTTGGTTTAGCCAGTCTCTGGTTGCACGGCGACAGGAACATTTTAAGTTTCGGGCTGAAACGAAGGTGGTTTTTGAACCCGAGACCTATCAACATGCTGCAGGTCTCACCCTATATTATAACCGCTTCAAATTCCATTTTCTGGCGTTTTCCCATAGCGAAGAATTGGGCCGCGTTGTCTCCATCATGAGTTGTGAAGCTGATTACCCTGGTGGCAATCTAACTTTTGCGCTGGAGCAATCCGTTCCGATTTCCGGCAATACAGTTGAAATGCGTGCTGATGTGGACCATCAGGTGCTGCAATATTTCTATCGCATTGAAGCAAATGATGAGTGGATTGCCATTGGCCCGGAACTGGATGCAAGCCTGATATCGGATGAAGCCGGTCGCGGAGCCCATGGTTCATTCACAGGCGCATTTATCGGCATGCTGGCATTTGATATCACTGGCCAACAATTGACCGCTGATTTCGACCATTTCAACTACATACCGGAATAGAGCCCTTTTTGGACGCACAATTTATCCGAAAACCGGTTCCCACGTTTCGGATTGTACTCTGATTAGCGGCTTTCTGAATAATCAGGTGGCGCGTGGCGTACAATAACCTGCGCTCCGGATGTCACTCTCTCATAGAGATGGATCACATCCTGATTGATCATGCGAAAACAACCGCTGGACGCATTCTTGCCAATGCTGAAGGGCTTGTTGGTGCCGTGGATACGATACATCGTATCCCTGCCATCTTTAAACAGATACATAGCGCGGGCACCCAGTGGGTTTTGAACACCTGCAGGCATGCCATCGGCATAAATGGCCAGTTTAGGACTGCGCGCGATCATTTCTGAAGGCGGTGTCCATGTGGGCCACTTTTGCTTCCACTTAACCTTTGCGTCGCCTGCCCATTCAAAGCCCTCTTTGCCAACGGCTATTCCATAGCGAAGGGCTCTATTCCCGGGCTGCACCAGATAGAGATATGGTCCGGTAGTATCGATAATAATTGTGCCGGCCTTATATCTGGTTTTCAACTTTACCACCCGGCGCAAATAACGTTCGCGCATCTTGGTGTAATCGAAACCTGGCAATGAAACATCACTATCAATCACCGGGGCATAGGCATAGGCAGCATCGGTGGTTGTATCGAGCGTAATGCCGGTGAGAGCACCCGTTGGGTCTGCGCCAGTAGAACTGTTTGAATTACATGAGGCAAGCGTCACGGTTGCTACAAGCATAGCAGCAATCGACCACCTCTTACGTGCGGAGACATTCGCGCGACAAATAGATTTCTTCATACTAGGTTCCTCACCCTGACCTTCAAGCTGGATATCTGTACTAGTCCAATTTACAGATATGAATTAACCGCTTAAAAGCATGAGCCCCAATGCCAGTTGGCTATCCAAGCGTCTATTATTCAGTATTTCACGAATAATTGCAAAGCGACCAAGTGCAAATATCCGTGTTCGGGAGAAAACCAACACTGGATTGGGCGTTTTCCCTCGGATAACCATCAAAATAGTTGATATTCCAACATTATTCGGTGCCATATGGCGCATTAACCACAACCCGAAATTCAGGTGTAAATACAATGAAAGAAACGCTGATTGGAAAATGTCACTGCGGAG
>JAESUH010000181.1 GCA_016763155.1 Rhizobiaceae bacterium | reverse complement strand
CTGTAGTAGCGAACTCACGGTTGGCAGGCCCCAATCGGCGAATGTTTTTGCCAGCCTTGCTTTCCGCATATCGCCCTGTTGCTCCGCCCTTGCCCCTTCAATTTGAACAAAACTGGCACCCCCGGCCCCACCTACATCCAGGGCTACAACACCTGTTTCTTTGAGACGTTTGGCGGTTTTCCGATCAAGGCCACAACCTGTTTCTTTCACCAAAACAGGAACAGCGCACTGGCTAACGAAAGCCTCAAGGGCAGACATGGCATTTGACAAAATAATGCCGCCTTCAGGTTGTGCAATTTCTTGCAACACGTTGATATGCACCGCTATCGCATCTGCTTCTACCATGTCGATCAGACGCGATATATCGTCTGAATTCAGCGCGTTTTCAACCAGTTGTGAAATTCCGATATTACCGCAAATAAATGCATTCGGCGCATGACGACGAACGACGCTATATGATGATGTCAGCCTATCATCCTGCAGTGCTGCGCGCTGGCTGCCAACGCCCATGGCGATACCGCAATCATTGGCAGCGATTGCAAGATTGGCATTGATGGTTTCAGTGTCTTCATGACCGCCCGTCATGCCTGCAATCATGATTGGCGCTTTTAACTGATGGCCCAAAAACTTGCTTGTCAGATCAATGTCTGTGACATCATATTTTGGCAGCGCTACCGGTGGGAGACGTATGCCATCCCAGCCCGGATTAACCAGATCTTTATCTCGACCTTCCATCGCCAAATTAATGTGATCTAGTTTGCGGCTAAAAATAGATGGCGTGGTCATCACGGAAAAAACCCAGAATAATAATCGTTCACCAAGCCTATATCACCAACCCTAAGGGGCTGTGAACCAGTATCTCCAATCAGCCACATTCAAAACGAACTGATTGCGATACAAGGGTTAAGTCTGAGCAATGATAAAATGGACGGCAAGGGCGATATTTCGCCCTTGCCATTTGTGATCAGGCTCGGAACAAATCCTGTTCAACACCGGCTGCCTTAAACAAATAGTCACGGCTTGCTTCAAGTTCCGTGCGTAGTTTTGGCAGATCAACATCAACCAGTTTGCCCTGCCACTTTTTAAGCTTGCCAGCCACCATCACGCTATCCACATTGCTGCGATCCATCAGAGAAACCACAGCACCCGGCGCATGATTCAACGGGGTGACATTCAATGCGTTAGCATCCAACAAAATGATATCAGCCTCTTTCCCCGGAGTGAGCGAACCAACTTTACTGTCCAATTTCAGCCCCCTTGCGCCTTCCATGGTAGCGAAGCGAAGCACATCTCTTGTGGTCAAGAGTTCAGGTGTATTTTCCTGCCCATTTAGCGCCGCTTCATTCACAAATGCACGTTGCAACGTCATGCAAGAGCGCATCAGGGTGAATGGGTCGGCAGTCATGGTGCATTCAACATCTGATGAAAGCGAAGGCTGCATTCCAAGGCCGATGGCTTTCTGGATTGGTGGCATGCCATGACGCATACTCATTTCAATAGGCACAGCCAGCGAGACATGTGCACCAGCATCTGCCGCAGCTTTCCAGCCATCATCTGACATTCCTGTCATATGGATGAAAATGTTATCTTCCCCGAACATTCCGGCTTTTGCCAATTCGTCAAAAGTAGGTGCCATGCCGAAGGTTCCCACCACGTGAAGTGCGATGGGGATATTCAGCTCACGGCCAACTTCCCAGGCTTTTTCATAGCCCGGCAAATAGATCTCACCTCCCATAACCATGGTCAGCAATTGGTCATTGGAAGAGAAATACTGGGATTTCAGACGGGTAGCATCCATAGGGTATTTAGCGCTGTCTCCCCAGCCTTCGAAATATCCGAACACTGCGCGTCGCCCAGCATCTCCAAGAGCCTTGATCACAGCATCTGAATGCTCCGGCGAATGGTGAATTTGGGATACATCCATGACGGTGGTAACGCCTGCATCCAATTGGGAAATCGAACCAAAAAGTTCGCTGATATAAACATCATCCGGACGATAGACCATGGAGAATTTTTGCAGAATATACTCGTAATAATTGATCGCCCCATGGGGTTTCTTATCATTGACCAGAATGCCATCTGCCAGGAAACTGCGAAGCGCTGTTTCAAACTGGTGGTGATGGGTATCAATAAACCCCGGCATGATAATCTTACCACTGGCATCAATAATAATTGCGCCTGATGCATCAAGACTTGGTCCAACGGCGATAATTTTGCCACCTTCAAGCAGCACATCGCCTACAGGAAAATCACCAACTTTGGCATCCATGCTCATCACGACACCGCCCCTGAGCAGCGTTTTTTGACCTCGATCTCCAACACCTTGTGGCAGCGAACCCGATTGTGCAGAAGCAGTACTGCTGCCTAGAAGGGTTGAAGCCGTGGCGGCCGCTCCAGCCAAAGCTGTTGCTTTTAGGAAATCACGTCTGGAATTGCTGTGATCTTGTGGGTTTCCCTCATCACATAATTTGCACATAATATTCTCCTCCAAATGGTTCTGATCTGATTTGCGTATGTGGGTATGCTTGATATCAGCCTGAAATTTTGAATCAGCCCGTTACATGTTCCGGACCAAACTAGGGCCCGGCCTCCTCCTCCATGACTAGTAAATTATCAATTATTCGAGTTGTAAACCTCAGAAAATGTGATGTGTTACAACAGATTTTAAAATATTACGTGATGAAAATTACATGAAATTCTGACCGAATGACTGTGGGTTTTTAGTTTTTCAATAGCGCCCATCTCGATACTGACACTAAGTTAGCCCGACGGGGTTAGGTTATTGAACCATAATTCAGCACATCTGGTTGCGAACTCGTGATTAGAAATCTGGAAAATAGGTTTCAAATTTATTTGATAAACTATCGACTGCTTCTGCAATTGAATAAGAAGGTGCAGGTAGATTGCGCAGTTTGCGGATGGCATCCGCAGCCGGCTCTTTTTCACGCGCAATGGTGATATCACTATATCTGTTATTGGAAACAATCAGCTCGACAATCGACTGCTCCAACTGGCTTAAATCTATGGTTTGGCTTTCCCTTCGATAAACCATGTCTTCCAACGCACTCCGGTTTACCTTCAGAAGAGTTTTGAACCTTTGCTCCGAAGCCGCAATTGAAGACACCGCCAACGGTGCGTCTGATCTGATTTCCGGCACATGATGAATCAACCAAGCTCCCCCAAAGACAACATTGTGAGCTATGTTTGATGCAACACTTTGCGGCTGGACCAAGCCCGCGCGCCTTTTTGTGGCTTTAGTCAACATCTCCCAACTCGCAGCCAAAAGCGGCGGCTTGCTGATCTCTAGCGTTCTGTATGATTTATCATGTTTGGTGGCGACACTCAGGATATCGAGGTCCGGGTGTTCTTGAAGAATGTTTCT
>JAESUH010000180.1 GCA_016763155.1 Rhizobiaceae bacterium | reverse complement strand
TAATCCGAACGCGTTGTTTCCAGCCCTGAATCCAGCCCTGCATTGACCAGATCTTTTTGTGCAAAAGAGTTCTGCCCGGCCAGGTGGAAAGATTGGCCTGCAACGATATCAATGCTCGCCCCTGTTTCAAAGCTAGCTGAATATCTAAAGCCGATATTAGCGCGTGAGCCGCCCTCAACCCGGTCATAGCCAGAGTATTTGTCTGGGTTGAATAGATTTGCCGCATCAAACACAAAACTTTGCGCGTCCTCATTGGGGAACAGGCCAATATGGGTCTCGTCCGGGCGCGCAATAAACTGGGCAATAGGTTCAAACATGTGTGTTGTCATACTGGTGGAGGCAATCATCGGGTAGCGAATTTCCAGCATGGCACTTGGCATCGCCCGGAAAATACTACCATTGGTCGTCAAAGGATTGAGAACCGTTCCCAGATTTTCCGAATCAACCTGCATGCCATCCCCACGTAGCCCCAGCGCTGTGGTCACCACTGCACCACCGCTCATGATCGATGACTGTTTCCAGTCAATATTGAGACTGGCTCTGGTATAATCACCAGCAATGCCGTGAAAACGCTCAGGAGTGCCTGTGCCCAAATTAACAACTTCAGCCACACCACGTGTTAAATTAGCTATGTTCAGGTCAATGGAAAGTTGTCCTGGACCATCTTCCTCATCGCTAACGATGTTGTAGTCCAAAATAGGCAATACAGTCGCTTGCACATCTCCCAGCGTTTGGCGTCCAGGAGCAATGGGGTTCAAATCCGATATTGAATTACTTTGTATGATGAAATCTTGAGCAGCAAGGTTCAGGTAATTCTTCCCGGACAATCCCTGCAAGTACACTTCATTGGTAATTTCGTAATCGGAGAATTCAGAAATTCCGTAAGTTCTGGAAAAATTGGCATCTGATTGCAGCAATGCATTCCAGCCAAATTTCCAGCGAGGATTGATCGTAAATGCACCCGTGGTTCCCAGAGCTGTACGCTGGTCATTTTCAGAATCTATCGTTGAACTTGAAAAGGCGGATGAATCTTTTTGATCAATTCCGGCAAATATAATTTTATAACTGCCGTTTCTTGTGCGGTGTCGCCATTCAGCTTCGGCCAGAAACCCCTGTCTGGAATAATAACGCCCAGCGAGAGTTAAATCGAAATTCGGCGCCAGATTAAGGAAATAAGCGCTACGAAAACCAGTACCAAGGGATTCTCTGGTTTCATAGGTGGGCATTAAAAACCCGGACTTACGTTTCACCGATGGGTCCGCATGGGAAAAACGCGGCATCCTCAACACAGGTTTTCCGAAAAATTCAAAAGTAGCATCTTCATACTCAACCGCGCGGGTTGCGTTGTTAATTGTTACCTTTTTTGCCCGAATTTGCCAGAATGGTGGTTTTTCAGGATTTTCCTTACAGGCTTTACAGGCCGTATAAACCGCATTGTTGAATACGGTGAATTCCCCGTCAATTCGCTCGGCATTTTCAGCAGCGATACGGGTATCATCAGCTGTTTTTACATTGAGTGCGCCAATAAACCCGTCGGAAAAGTCGTCGGTGAGGTCGATTTCATCGGAAAAAATTCGGTTCCCGCCTGGCTCCAGAATTTCCACGCCACCTTGCGCAAGAACCCTGCCGCTTTTCCGGTTATAAATCACTTTATCGGCAACAAGCGTATAGCCATTATAGGCGATTTGCACATTTCCGGTAGCAATCACAATTTGCTGATCATTATCAAAGGTCAAATTATCGGATTCAAGCAACATTTGCGAATCACGATTAACCGTGGCGCGCCCTGGCAGCGTTTCGACAACTTCCTGAGCGTTGGCGGAACCAATCATTGGGGAGATTGAGTTTGCTCCAAACGCAAACGAACCCGCAGCAGCAATAGCTACGAGTACGCAACGAAACCTGCGTTTGTTACCCATCAGGGCTACGCTATTTAGACGGTTCAATTATCCGTCCTCCTGATGCAACAAAATACTCATTCCAAACAATATTGCCACACATACGGGCGCCCAAGCAGCAACTGCTGGCGGGACGATTCCGTTGCTTCCCAACGAAGTTATTAGACTTGAAATTGTATAAAGCACGAAGCCACTCAGAATTCCACCCAAAATCAACTTTCCTGCCTGCCCGAATCGGGCAAATTTTAGTGATACGTTGGCAGCAATCAGGATCATCGCGATAAAAAAGGCGGGCAGGGATAAAAGTTTATGAAACTGCACCAGATAGGCCTTGGAATTGCCTCCGGTTCCAGCCAGATTCGCAGCAGTTGCCCGCAATTCCCAGAATGGAACAGATTCCGGTGGCGTACTTGCTCCCAACAGATTCTCGGGCAGCAAATTGGTTCGAAGCCTCAATGCACCGCCTTCTACCACTCTACCGTCATTTTCAGTAATTTTTGTGCCCAATAGCAGCCAATGGTCTTGGCGATAATAGGCGGAATCTGCATCGATTCGGTTCAATAGGGAGCCATCCGGATTCCAGCGTACGATTGTCACATCGGTTAGGGTCTGACCTCTGTTTCTGGCGAGATTAGCGTTGATAACAGCACTGCCGGACTCATCTTTTTGACGTATCCAGTAACCATTAATTGATTTTTCCGCAGCACGTGCTTTGGTCGAGTAGATTTCGGCCCTCAGGTCTTTACTTTTTTCTTGTGATAAAATTGCAACAGGATTGTAGGCCATCGCAACGAAAAAACCCAAAACGATGCCAACAAAACAGATAGGCAACAAGAATTGACCGGCTGAAACGCCAGCCGCCCGAGCAACCACCAATTCCATTTTCGCATTCATCTGATTGAGGGTCATCATTGCCGCAAACAGGCACCCAAAAGGGAATGCTTTTTCAAGAAATACCGGCGCTTTGAAGAATGAAACCTGATAAAGTTGCCACACGGATGCATTCTCCAATTGAGATGCCTTGCGCAGTTCTTCCACGAAATCGACGGTAACAATCAAGAACATCAATGCCAGCAGCATTGCTACGACATTTTTGAAATATCTAACGGCAATATAGATGAATAATGTTTTGCCAATCATGAGCCAACCCCTGCGCGGCGTCGACGAAAGGCAATATATTTATCCCGTAATTTTCTAAATTGTTCCGCCATGGCCCTTTGGTTATAGTCTACCCGCTGCTGAACCCGTTTGGGCAGGGCCACAGGTCTGTTATTCATAACAAACCAGCAACCAAATATTATACAGGCGATCGGTAATCCGTAGATGTAGATCACAGCCGAAGGGTCTGTTTTTAAAGCGCCTTTGGCTGGAAATGCTGCACCTCGTGCCACCACAAGAAATATTACAGACCATGCCACGGCCGCTCCGTAGCCTGCCCTGCTTGAACGTGCCTGCCCGATAAAGGCAAGCACCACCAAAACATAGGCAAAGGGCCATAACATTTCAGAAAATCGCTCGTGGATCACAGCGCGGTAACTGCCTGGATTACGCTGGTAATGAAATTCATTCACATCAGGATATAACAATTCCAGCGTCGTGCGCCGGTTCGGTCTTAATCTCTGAGCCTTGGTCTGGCCCGACAAGCTGGATAAATCATATACATAGGATTCATATTTGATGAAGCTGACGCTGCCATCCTTGTAATTGCTCTGCTGAATTTCACCATCGCTAAGCACGAGCATTGCATTGCCCTGATGGCGGCTGACAATGCCTTCTTTTGCCGAATATATGATGGAAGATTCTGGATCACGATCATCAGAGATCAATATCCCCTTCAAAACACCATTTTCACCGCGTTCTGCCACATGAAAGGTCAGCCCTGGCTCAACTTCTTGAAACACCCCGGCGCGCAAAACTACAGATACCAAATCTGCGCGCATTTCTGTGGCGTACTCATTCATTTTAATTAAGCTGATTGGTGAAATGAAATGTCCAACGGATCCGGTAATCAGGCTGCAAACCAGCGCCATGGCCAACAAGGGTTTGGAAAGCACAACACTGGATGCACCACTGGCAGAGATCACTACCAATTCGGTGTTTGAATTCAAATTGTTAATGGTGTGCACCGTTGCAAGCAATAACGTAATTGGAACCACAGCCTGAACCAGTAATGGCACGGCCAGCGTGGTCAGGGACAAATAGGCGAAAACCGTTTGTCCGTTGGTGGTAATAACATCCAGCCCCTTCAGGGCCTGAATAATCCATATCACGCCGACCATAGCCGAGAGCGCAACCGAAGTCGCATAGGCAGTCTTACTGAAAATATAGCGCTCAATCAGTTTCATGGATGCTCGTTATTGGAATCAGGCGAAAGCCCATTTTGCTTCGATGATATCAGGGTTACCAATCCATGAACATAGAGACCCTAAATGGCTAAAAATAGGCAAAGAAACTGGATTAATAATTGGTAAATTACCGATTGAAGGCGGGAGTTAGCACGCCTTTCAAACATTTGTCCTTTGCAAACCATAACAGGTTCACTAATTGTAGTGCATTAAAGCATTCTTTTTCGAACACATCGCCGGAGGCATTATGGCCAAACTTCCAACTATTTCTATTGTAAAGAATACCCCACCCAAAAAGGGCACTGTTGTTTTTCTGGTTGAAAAGGATGGTGATCTGCCAAAGACCGCAGCAGCCATGGATACCAGCGGACAATTAAAACGTGCCTGTGAAGTATCTGATTTCTCCGGTGCCTCTAAAAACGTTGTCACGCTGGTTGCTCCCAACGATGCTTTTGATAAATGGTTCGTGCTTGGTTGTGGTGATTTGAGCGAGGCCGGTGAAGCCGACTGGATGAAAATTGGTGGCAAGATCAATGCAATCACCAAGGATTCAGAACTCGTCACTATTATTGGTGAATTGGGCGAAAAAGGTAATGGCGTGGATGCAGCATCTTTTGCAGCAATGGCAGCTGGTGCAAAATTGGGTGCTTATGATTTTGACCAATATAAAACCAAATCGAAAAAATCGTCATCTGCCAAAACACGAAAATTGGTATTCGCCCATGATGATGCAACTGCCGCACGGCGCGAGTGGAAGCGGTTTGATTCTGTTAGCGATGGTGTTCTTCTTGCCCGTGATTTGGTCAACTTACCTCCCAACGTATTGACCCCGGTCGAATTTGCAAAACAAGCGCAACAGCTTGAAAAACTTGGCGTAAAAGTTGAAATCCTGGGCGACAAAGAGCTGAAAAAACTCAAAATGGGTGCTCTGTTGGGTGTTGCTCAAGGGTCTCATCAGCCTGCACGTCTGGCGGTAATGCGCTGGAATGGCGGCAAGGTAAAAGACGACCCGATTGCCTTTGTTGGCAAGGGCGTCATATTCGATACAGGCGGCATTTCCCTTAAACCCGGCGCAGGAATGGAAGACATGAAGGGCGATATGGGCGGGGCTGCGGCCGTGACCGGCCTGATGTATGCACTTGCCTCGCGCAAAGCAAAAGTCAATGTGGTCGGCATTATCGGCATCGTAGAAAACATGCCCGATGGTAACGCCTATCGCCCAGGGGATATCCTCACTTCAATGTCTGGACAGACCATTGAAATCATCAATACAGATGCTGAAGGTCGTTTGGTTCTGGCTGATGCGCTTTGGTATTGCCACACCAAATTCAATCCGAAATTCATGATCAATCTGGCGACCCTTACCGGTGCTATTTTGGTGGCACTTGGCAAAAATTACGCTGGCCTGTTTTCCAATAATGATGAACTGGCGGATAATATCCATGCGGCAGGCCTGCTGACCGATGAAAAAGTGTGGCGTATGCCGCTTGATAAGGAATTCGACAAAATGATCGATTCCAAATTTGCCGATATGAAAAATACAGGCGGTCGCTATGGCGGTTCGTCAACAGCAGGGCAATTCCTGCAACGCTATGTGGAAGATGTGCCTTGGGCTCATCTGGATATTGCCGGAACAGCCATGGGATCTCCAAAACATGAATTCAATCAATCCTGGGGGTCTGGCTACGGAGTACGCTTGCTCGACCGTTTGGTTTCCGAATATTACGAATAAGTCCATGAAATGACTGACGTTCTCTTTTATCATTTGACGGAAAGCAACCTCGAAGCCGCTTTGCCAACCTTGCTCGAAAAATCTCTCGAGCGGGGCTGGAAAGTGGTTGTGCAGGCCGGATCACAAGAAAAAGTTGAAGCGCTTGATGCTCATTTATGGACCTATCGCGAAGATAGTTTTCTGGCGCACGGTGCTACCAGCGATGGGACCCAGCCCATGCAACCGATTTGGTTGACCACCGAACAGGATAATCCCAATGGGGCAAATATCCGCTTTTTGGTTGATGGAGCCGTGCCAAGTGATTTGGCCGGGTATGAACGGGCCGTCTATATGTTTGATGGCCACGACAATGATGCCGTGTTGCAGGCAAGAGAACGCTGGAAAATTGAAAAAGAAGCAGGCTTTGACCTGACCTATTGGCAACAAAAGCCCAATGGCGGTTGGGAAAAGAAAGCATGACCTCTGAAAATCCAGCTAATGATGATCTTCGCCAAAGGCAGAAGGATGCTCGCGCCGAAATCGATAAGCTTGATGCAAACAGCACCCATAGCGAGCCCGAACGCAAAGCTTTCTTCAATACGGTCTATCAAATGGCAGAAGGGGATGCGGTAAGAGTTCCCTGGGCTGATTTGCAAGCGAAGGAAAAATTGCTGGATTGGTTGAAAGGCCACAATGGGAGCGGATTAACGGCTTTGGATGTTGCTTGCGGTTTGGGCGATAATGCCGAGGCGATGGCTGCGGCAGGTTACCAAACCACAGGCTTTGATGTGGCTGAAGATGCAATTCCCTGGGCAAAGAAACGCTTTCCTGAAAGCCCTGTTTCTTATGTGCACGCAGATTTGTTCAAACTTCCCTCAAGCTGGTATGGAAGTTTTGATCTGGTGCATGAATGCTATACGCTTCAGGCTCTTTCACCACAATTATTGCCAAAAACCACGGAGGCGATTGCCTCATTGGTGAAGCCCGGCGGAACACTGCTGGTCTATACGAGAATTGCACCTGAAACCCTGCAACAATCCGGCCCTCCATGGCCATTGAACAAGGCTCAAGCTGAGGCATTTTCAAATCATGGATTTGAATTAATTGCAGAAGATCAGTTTACGATAGAGCGCCCGGATCGGCGCATCCCGCATGGTTTCTACGAGTGGAAAAAGAATATTTAATTCAATGGGTTAAAGCAAGAAATGCACGTTAAACGCCGCGTGTTTCAGACTCATAGACTTCGCTACGTTTCATCCAAAGCGCTTCTTTTTCTGCCAATGCATTTTCTGTAGCCGTGCGCATTTTGGATAGTTTTTCCGCGTCATCCGGTTGGTTTTCAAACAGGCCCGGAGTTGCAAGCTTTGCGTCAATCTTGTCCATCTTCTCTTGCAAGCCTTGCATCTCTTTTTCGATTTGAAGAATTTCTTTGCGCAGGGGAGCAAAGGTCTTGCGCTGCTCTGCTGCTTTCTTCCTGCGTTCGGCTTGAGATTGCTTCGGCTGCTTTTCCGATTTTGAAGAATTGGAAGCTTTCGCGCCTTTCAAAATTAAGGTGCGATAGGCATCCATATCATCTTCATAAGGGCGCACTTGCCCTTCGCCAACAATCCATAATCTGTCGACACTGGCATCAATCAAATGCCGGTCATGACTGATCAAAACAACGGCGCCAGTATATGAATTCAGCGCATGAACCAGCGCTTCGCGCGTATCCATATCAAGGTGGTTGGTCGGCTCATCGAGGATTAAGAGGTTAGGTCCTTCAAACACGATCAACCCCAGCAATAGCCGCGCCTTTTCTCCGCCCGAAAGGTTTTTTGCCACTGTATCCATGCGGTTAATATCCAGCCCCATTTGCGCGACACGAGAGCGAACCCTAGCTTCGGATTCACGAGGCATTAGCGCGCGAACATGTTCAACGGGCGTTTCGTTCTCGCGCAAATCATCCATTTGATGCTGGGCAAAAACAGCAATTTTCAGCTTGTCAGCTTTGACAATTTCGCCATTTACCTGAGGCAATTGGTTGGAGAGCAATTTGGCGAAGGTGGATTTACCATTACCATTGGCACCCAAAAGCGCGATGCGATCATCCGCATCAATATTGAGGTTTAGGTTTTGCAGTATCGGCTTGCCCGCCTCATAGCCGCAATTCACACCTTCAAGCTTAATGATCGGCGAAGACGCAATTTTTACAGGGTTTGGAAAATTGATCGGTGCCACATGCTCTTTGCGCAAGGCAGAGATGGGCTGCATTTTTTCAAGCGCCTTCAGCCGTGATTGCGCCTGTTTTGCCTTACTGGCCTTGGCGCGAAAACGGTCTACAAAAGCTTGCATATGGGCCATACGGGCCTCTTGTTTTACGCGCGCCTTGGATTGAAGTATTTGTTGCTCAGCTCTTTGGCGCTCGAAATTATCATAGCTGCCACGATAAAAAGTGAGCTTCATATCTTCCAGATGAACAATCGAATTCACCGCATTATTAAGCAGGTCTCTATCGTGGCTAATGATCAGCACAGTGCCGGTATAGCGCGCAACAAATGCCTCCAGCCATAATGTGCCCTCAAGATCGAGATAGTTGGTCGGCTCATCGAGCAGCAAAACATCAGGTTTTGAAAATAGCACAGCTGCCAATGCCACACGCATACGCCAACCGCCGGAAAATGAGGAGGCGGGCCGCGCCTGGGCTTCATTGTCAAAACGCAGACCTGCGAGAATTTCCGCTGCGCGAGATTCAGCCGAATGGGCGTCAATATCGTTCAACCGGATTTGAATGTCACTGATGCGTAACGGATCAGTGGCCGTTTCCGCTTCTTTCAGTAATTCCAGCCGCTCGGTATCGGCTGCAAGCACGATTTCCAGCAGGGATTGCTCCGTACCCGGTGCTTCCTGCGCCACACGGCCAAGCCGCAATCCGCGCGGAATGGTTATAGAACCCGTTTCGCTGCCGTGATCTCCTGAGATCACATTAAACAACGTGGTTTTTCCAGAGCCATTGCGCCCCACAAGCCCGGCCTTCGCCCCACTTGGAATGGATACGTTTGCATTTTCGATTAACATGCGGCCTGCGATGCGCACGGTGAGATCAGTAATTGTCAACATAAGAGGGGTTTTGGCCCCAAGGACGCAAGGATGCAAGTCAAAAATACATTCTATCGCGCCACAATAGACAATTCGCCTCGTTCGCACTTGCAGCAAAGCCATTACAGGTCTATATACCGCCTCAAATTCTACCTTAAACATTTTAATCGAAGGCAATTTCAAATGGCGATCGAACGTACCTTTTCAATGATTAAACCGGACGCAACAAGACGCAACCTTACCGGTGCAATCACACAAAAACTTGAAGAAGCAGGCCTTAGCGTTGTTGCTTCCCGCCGCGTATGGATGAGCCTGCGTCAGGCAGAAGCATTCTATGCAGTTCATAAAGATCGTCCTTTCTTCGGCGAACTGACTGAATTCATGTCATCTGCTCCAACCGTTGTTCAGGTTCTTGAAGGCGAAAACGCCATCCTGAAAAACCGCGAAATCATGGGCGCAACCAACCCATCTGATGCCGATGAAGGCACAATCCGCAAAGAATTCGCTTTGTCACTTGGCGAAAACTCAGTTCACGGTTCAGATGCCCCTGAAACAGCAGCAGAAGAAATTGCATTCTGGTTCGCTGGAACCGACATCGTAGGCTAATTGCCGTGCCATAATTTATGAAAAAAGCCGGGGCATTTGCTCCGGTTTTTTTGTGATGGGGATGATGTTGGATAAAATTAGCGTTGCGCCTCACCCTTATTCCGGGTGTTCAGCGTCTTGATGATATCCGCTCCCAAGCTCCTCGTGTTCTTAACCCCTCCATTTCCATTCAATAAATCCACACCGATTGAGGCTGCCAGTATACGTAGCTCCGGCTTTGCAGGTGTTTGAATTTCCTTTCCTATAAGTACAGAAATAGTCCCATTTTCGTACTGCAGGATGTGATATTTTTCAAAGGATGCTTTGTGCGCAATATGCAGGTTATCAATGGATTTTTTCGGTCTTGCGTTTGTAGAAGTGCCAAATGTGAGATTGCCCGACTGGGTGCTGTAGTTCTTAAGAAAATCCTCAGCTGAACAATCTAAAAGTGTTTCAACAGAAACGCCCTCTTCCTCATCAATATTGACGCGCAATACGACCACACGATCAACCAGACTAAAAGTGCTTTTGTTGAATGACACCTGAGTGCTTGAGGTAATCGTCTTGACTGATATTCGTTCGTTTTCAGCACTTATGACATCATAGCCTCTTTGGTTCGTTTCAAGAGCCATCTGCCCGCGTGTGATCATCGCAGTGTAAAGTTCGCCAATTCTCCCTGTGAGGTGGTTTAGTTCGGCAGGGGACACTCCCCAATCCAGCTCTTTCTCAAACCACGACAAAGCTTCTGCTAATGATTGTATTACTTGAACTTGAGACAGTGCCATTTTGTTTCCTGTAGCTTAATGTTGCAAATTCTAGTTTGATTTTCCTGAGTAATCCATTAAATTTATCTAAAATATACAATACCTATATTCTACTTTTATTTTCATGGGCATAAAGCCTGAGATGGTTGATATCCCTGTTCTGCTCATCCATGGTGCCCCAAATACCAGGCAACGAGGTTAGAACCCCAATGACTCAGGATCAAATGCTGCTTTTTGCCCTTTTTGGCGGAGTATTCGTCATGTTGTTATGGGGGCGTTGGCGTTATGATTTGATTGCGTTTTCTGCTTTGTTGATTGCCCTGATTTTGGGGTTGGTGGAGACCAAGGACGCATTTTCCGGGTTTGGCCATCCTGCAACCATCATCGTGGCGCTGGTTCTGGTTGTTTCGCGCGGGCTTTTGAACTCTGGCGCGATTGATCTCATCACCCGCAATATTATTGATACGGGTCGCTCGCTTGGCGCGCATATTTCAATCATGAGCGGCACTGGCGCGATCCTCTCGGCCTTCATGAACAATGTGGCAGCGCTCGCTCTGCTCATGCCTGTGGATATTCAGGCTTCGCAAAAGGCTGGCCGTTCTCCACGTATCACTTTGATGCCTCTGTCATTTGCCACCATTCTTGGTGGACTGGTGACGCTCATTGGCACACCACCCAATATCATTATTGCTTCTTTCCGCGAGCGCACTACTGGCGAACCATTTGCCATGTTTGATTTTGCACCTGTTGGTATTGTTTGCGCAGTTGTCGGCATTGCTTTTGTTGCATTAGGCGGCTGGCGGTTGATCCCCCATGGGGGTGACCACAAGGATTCAACCAAGGAATTGATGGAGCTGGACGGCTACATTGCCGAATTGGTAATTCCTGAAAAATCCAAGGCCATCGGCATGAAAGTCAAAGAGCTTTATGATGATGCAGACGAAAACGATTTACTGATCCTTGGGGTCGTGCGTAATGGCAAACGTCGAAGTGGCTTTGGTGCAACGACCGAGCTACGTGCAAATGATATGCTTGTAGTGGAAGCAACGGCTGAAAACATTGAT
>JAESUH010000179.1 GCA_016763155.1 Rhizobiaceae bacterium | reverse complement strand
TTCCAGCATGTAGGAAAAATCTTCCCCACCCATTGTCGGCGCAACATTTGTTTCCACCCGACTATCACCAGCCACTAAACGGGCAATAGCAATCGCCTTATCTGTTTGCGCCGGATGGTTGGAAGTAACTGGGTAATTGTTGCTGTATTTAATTTTGGCAATTGCTCCATGAGCCTGACAAATGCCTTCACAAACCTGCCTGATTTGCTGTTCAGCGGCCTTGCGAACTTCAGCGTTTAATGTGCGAACCGTGCCTGAAAGAGTGGCCGTGTTTGGTACCACATTATAGGCATTGCCCGCTTGCATTTTGGTAACGGAAATTACCAGAGATTCGAGCGGATCGGTAGCACGCGACACAATCGTTTGAAGAGCCATAACCACCTGAGCTCCGATCACAATTGGATCGATCCCCTGATGGGGCATTGCAGCGTGCGAACCTTTGCCTTCAATGATGATATCAAATTCATCGGTGGAAGCCATCAACGCACCTGGACGAATGGCAAATTCTCCCACTTCCATACCAGGCATATTATGCATGCCATAGACTTCCTGAATGCCAAATTGTTCCATCATGCCATCATCCACCATGGCCTTGCCGCCAGCACCGCCTTCTTCGGCCGGTTGAAAAATAACAATAACCGTTCCATCAAAATTGCGTGTCTCGGATAGATAGCGCGCAGCCCCTAACAACATGGCTGTATGTCCGTCATGGCCGCAAGCGTGCATTTTACCTTGGTTTTTTGAAGCATGAGGAAGACCGGTTGCCTCTTCAATCGGCAGCGCATCCATATCCGCTCTAAGCCCAATCACCTTGCCCGAATTATTGCTCTTGCCCCGGATAACGCCAACCACGCCGGTTTTACCGATTCCCGTGACAATTTCATCAAGACCAAATTCTTTGAGCTTGCCAGCAACTGAAGCTGCGGTTTCATGCACGTCATACATTAATTCAGGATTGGTGTGATATTCCCGCCGCCATTTAGTGATTTCATCGTGAAGTTCGGCCATGCGATTAACAATAGGCATGATTTATCCTGACAAGGGTTGGTGATTTCATTTTCATAATCGTGTATGATTTCTGAACCAAATTCAAACGGGAATATTGACGATTGCTGAAATTATTTTTCAAAACAATGGGCCTTTGTGCAGCTTTATTGCTAATGCCGACAAATTCAATGGCTGCAAACCCGCACATTCTTGTGGATTTGAACACCGGTAAAATCCTCTCCGAGAGCGGAGCCAATAACCGCTGGCACCCGGCATCCCTGACAAAATTGATGACCGCCTATGTAACTTTTCGTGCCATCGCCAAGGGCGAATTGGAAAATGGTTCCCCGGTTATCATCTCCAAACTGGCCGCTCGCCAGCCACCCGGTAAAATGGGATATAAGGCAGGCACTCGAATTCGTATTGATACAGCGCTGAAAATCACCGTGGTGAAAAGCGCCAATGACGTTTCTGCCGCCCTTGCAGAAGCTGTTGCAGGTAATATGAAAAGCTTCGTTGCCCGCATGAATAAGGAGGCTGGCAGACTTGGTTTAATCAACACTCATTTCACCAATTCCAACGGCTTGCATTCAAAGAACCAATATAGCTCTGCCCGCGACATGGCCCTATTATCCGCACAAATCCTGCGAGAATTTCCCCAATACGCCTATCTATTTTCCTCACCCAGCCTGAAATACGGCAAAAAGACCTATTATTCCTACAATTTATTGCTCGAACGCTTTGCCGGTGCCAACGGCATGAAAACAGGCTTCGTTTGCGCGTCTGGTTACAATATGGTTGCCACAGCAAAACGCGGTGGCAAATTCTTGCTGGCAGCTGTCATGGGAAGATCATCCCAGACCGAGCGGGCGGTCGCCGCCGCAAAACTTCTCACCGAAGGCTTTGATGGAAAATTATCGGCCCCTGCAAATCTTTATGGCAATCTATACACAGATCGCGCCAGTAAGGGCCGCAAAGCAAAAAACATGCGCTCCACCCTTTGCACGCCGCAGGCACGCAAGAAGCGGTATGACCCTGCCGGTGGCAAAGCCATTATCAAATCAGCCTATTTGACCAAACAAATCAAAAACAGCCACCCTCTAGCAATTCACATCGGCGGCATTGATGGAAAAACCAGCAGTGCTTATCTTTCAAGAAAATCACAATTTGCCGGTAAAATACCGATACCGACCAAACGCCCGCGCTTCCAATTGGTAAAAGTCGAGAGTAAAGAACTTCATCTTCCCCCCATAGATGGTTTGCGGGGAACCCTACCCATCCCCGTTTTCAGGCCCGGCTAATGCCAATCCCAACCCACATCCTTACCGGCTTCCTGGGTTCCGGCAAAACAACCTTGCTCAATCGTGCACTCAAAGCGCCCGCATTGAAAAACACACTGGTCATCGTCAATGAATTTGGCGAAATTGGCCTTGATCATTTGCTGATGGAAAATTCCAGCGATGCCATTTTGGAACTTTCCAATGGTTGCATTTGCTGCATGATTCGCGGTGATTTGGTGGATACACTTTCATCCCTGCCCGATCAAAAATTTGATCGCCTGATCATTGAAACCACCGGCCTTGCAAACCCCGCTCCCATCATTCAGGCCCTGATTGGACACCCCGAACTATCGCGAAAATTTAATCTTCAATCCGTTGTCACAACCGTTGATTGCCTCAATGCGTTCACAGGCGATTGTGAAGAGGTCGAGCGGCAAATCGCCTTTGCCGATATGATCGTGATGACCAAAACCGATTTACTGACTGAGCACAGGCGAAACGCAGCAATCATTGAATGCGAACAAAATATCCGGGCAATCAACCCCAATGCTTCGCTTGTTTTAGTGGCAAATGTGGATGACCCGGCCGAACTGTTTTTGGCCAGCAACAGAATAAACACTGAGTCGGTAGCGGAAGACACCCCCTCCCACCATCACTTCAAAACCATCACCCTGCGCCAGGACGCCCCCATGCCAAGGCATGTTCTGGATCACTTCATGGAGCAGGCAATATTCAAATTCGGTGACGATTTATTACGCATTAAGGGTCTGGCCTACATCAGTGAACATCCAGACCAACCATTAATTGTTCACGGGGTGCAAAACATTTTTCACCAACCGGAGAAATTACCCAGCTGGCCACAACAGCCACAAACCGCCCTTGTAATCATCACCAAGCTTAAAGATCCCGCACCGATCGAACGCCTGTTTCGAACGTTTCTGAACGTGCCTGAAATCGACACGCCGGACCGTGCAGCAATGACAGAAAACCCGCTGGCTATCCCCGGCACTTAAATTTCGCGGACGCTGCCTTCATGCGGTTGCATTTTGTTTTCTGCCATTCCTAAATTTTATGCCTCCATTGCACGCTTTATATAAAGCGCACGAAGTTCGGTGGTGAGAATACCGGGCGCACCATTGCCGAGCGGTTGGTCATCAATGCGAACTACCGGCATCACAAATGTTGTGGCACTGGTAACAAATGCCTCTTTGGCATCCAATGCTTCGTCCACCGTGAACGGGCGTTCCTCAATAGTCAGATTTTTATCTCGTGCAAGTTCAAGTACCACCTGACGGGTAATGCCCTTCAAGATATGGTTGCCCAAATTGCGGGTGATAATTTTATCATCCTTGGTAATAATGAAAGCATTATTGGAAGAGCCTTCCGTGATAAAGTCATCTTCCACCATCCAGGCATCGTCTGCTCCGGCTTCAACTGCCGCCTGCTTTGCCATTGATTGAGCCAACAGTGAAACGGTCTTGATATCCCGGCGTTTCCAGCGAACATCCTCAACCGTAATAACAGCAATTCCCTTTTTGGCCTTCGGATTGTCCCGAATATTCATGGTCTGACCAAACATCACCAGCGAGGGTTTAGGGTCTGCTGGAAAAACAAAATCCCGCTCCGCTGCCCCACGCGTAACTTGCAGATAAACCATGCCATCGGTGATGTTATTCCGCGTCACAAGCTCTGCTTGAATTTCTTCAATTTCCTCATCACTGGCCGGACTTGGCAGATTCAATTCTGCCATGGAACGGCGCAGACGCGCTAAATGAGCAGAATTATCAATCAACTTGCCTTCAAGCACAGTAGAAACTTCATAAACACCGTCCGCAAAAAGAAACCCCCGGTCAAACACCGAGATTTTCGCTTCTTCCTGGGGCACGAAGTCCCCGTTAACATAAACAATCCGGCTCATTATTCTCAGTTTCCTTGTTAAATTTAGCGGAGATATAAATGGGACTGTTTCACAATACAGCCGCATTTTTCAACCAATAAAGCACAACCAGTTATAGAAGCGTCAATTAGCACCCTGCCATTATGGGTTTTTCTTGACATCTGGTGTTACATCTATATATCTGCGGCGTTCGCGGGCAATACCTTTGTCCACGAATTGAACCCTATCTGAAAAGACTGACAAAAAGACGGCCGGACAGCATCGCTGTTTAGAGCTGGCATGAACTTGAAGGAAACAAAAATGTTCGCAGTCATGAAAACAGGTGGCAAACAATATAATGTTGCTGCTGACGACCTGCTCAAGGTCGAAAAACTAGCCGGTGAACCCGGTGATATGATTGAATTTACTGAAGTATTGATGGTTGGCGAAGGCGCCGATACAACAATCGGTAGCCCAACTATTGATGGTGCTATGGTTGTTGCCGAGATTGTTGACCAGGGCCGTGCCCGTAAAGTGATCGCCTTTAAAAAGCGTCGCCGTCAAAATTCTCGCCGCACAATTGGCCATCGCCTGCATTTCACTCAGATTCGGATTTCCGAAATCCTGACTGATGGTGCCAAGCCTTCGAAAAAAGCAGCGGCTAAAAAGCCAGTAGCTAAAAAAGCTGCTCCGGCAAAAACCGAAAAAGCTGCTGCTCCTGCAAAGGAAACCAAAGCACCGGCCAAAGAAGAAGCAAAACCTGCGGCAGCAACTTTGTTTCAAGCCCCTGAAGGCGACCCTGATGATCTGAAAAAGATTTCAGGCGTTGGTCCAGTGCTTGAGAAAAAACTGCATGCATTTGGTGTTACCAAATTTGCTCAGGTTGCAGCCTTTTCCAAGGCAGACATTGACAAACTGGACGATGCTCTGTCATTCAAGGGTCGAATTGAGCGAGATGATTGGCTAAAACAAGCCGCTGACCTTGCTAAAGAAGTTTAAGTTCTAAGAAGTTTTAAAGGAAAACACCAATGGCACATAAGAAAGCTGGCGGCTCAACGCGCAACGGTCGCGATTCAAATTCAAAACGTCTTGGCGTGAAAAAGTTCGGCAATGAGTCTGTAGTTGCAGGCAACATCATTATACGCCAACGCGGCACCAAGTGGCACCCGGGTCTCAATGTAGGCATGGGTAAAGACCACACTATTTTCGCCACAAGCCCGGGCAAGGTAGCCTTCCAAAAACGCGCCAATGGCCGCACCTATATTAATGTGGTGACTGCCGAAGCAGCAGAATAGCCGGAAATCAAAAACCGGCGTCTCATCGACCCCGGTATTTTTCAAAAAATAGCACCAAAAAGGGGGAGATGGGATACCATCTCCCCTTTGTCTATTTTTATGCGTAGGGGAACTTTCAACCAGAGCGTTGCCATTCTTGAACGGTAACGCCGAAGGCAGCAAGAGCTGCCTGGCGCCAATGCGCCGCACCCACAAAGACCCGAAGCGAAAGCCGAGGATACACAGTGAGTGAATATTTAGATTAGTTGCGTAAAACGGAATTGATCTTGATGGAGGCCTGAATGATTGAGAACCATGAACTGATAATTGATAGTGAAATATTGACTACAGAACACCTTGTGCTTCGCCCGCCTCATGCGGAAGATGCCCAAGGTTTGCGCAAACTCGCAAACAACATCAATATTGCCAAAAATCTATCGACCATGCCGTTTCCATATTTTGATGCTGACGCGCACGATTTTCTGAAAAAAGTCACCGGTAGCGCAAATACCGGCAGCACTTTTGCTATCACCCATGCCGAAACCGGCGAAATGATGGGCATTTGTGGTTTACATGAAGCCAATGCACGCTATGAGCTGCCCTATATCGGTTATTGGCTCGGCGAAAGCTATTGGGGTAATGGTTATGCAACGGAAGCTGCCCGCGCGCTGGTAGATTTGTTTTTCAAAACCGGCACCCAAGACGCCATGATGATTTCCTGCATCAGAGATAATGCCGCTTCTAGGCGCGTTATTGAAAAATGCGGCGGAGTTTACTGGAAACCAAGCGAAGAATTTGCCTCCACTTTGGGGCAAAATCATCTAATGGATAATTTCCGCATAACCCGTGAAACCTGGATGGGCGCAGTCGCCGCCTGACAGGCCACAAGATAAAGAGCACTAGATATGAAATTCCTTGATCAAGCCAAAGTATACATTCGCTCCGGCGATGGTGGAGCAGGTTGCGTTTCATTTCGACGTGAAAAATACGTGGCCCTTGGCGGCCCCGATGGGGGCAATGGCGGCAAGGGCGGTAACGTGTGGGTTGAAGTGGTAAAAGGGCTAAACACCCTGATCGATTATCGCTATCAGCAACACTTCAAAGCAGGCATTGGCATTCACGGCATGGGCCGTAACAAGAATGGAGCTAAAGGCGCAGACGTAGTATTGAAAGTGCCTGAAGGCACCCAGATTTACGAAGAAGATAACGAAACCCTGATTGCCGATTTAACCACATACGGCCAGCGTTTTTTGCTGGCCAAAGGCGGCAATGGCGGTTTTGGCAACACAGCATTTAAATCCTCCTCCAATCAAGCACCAAACCATGCAAATCCCGGCCTTGAAGGCATAGAAAACGATATTTGGCTGCGTTTGAAACTGATTGCAGATGTGGGCCTGCTCGGATTACCCAACGCAGGGAAATCAACATTTCTTGCCAGTGTCAGCGCTGCAAAGCCAAAAATC
>JAESUH010000178.1 GCA_016763155.1 Rhizobiaceae bacterium | reverse complement strand
TTCCAACAACGGAATAATGCCTTCAAACTTCGCCAGCTTCGGATTGTCCCTAACCCATTTCCGGGCCCATTGGGAACTCAAGCCTGAAAGCTTGAACTTCTCATCAAAATGCATTGCAAGCCAGGCGGCAGTCATTTCATAGCGCATATCAAGCAAGCCGGAGCCCTCAATCCACGCTCCACGCGGCGGATCAACCCTGCCGGTTTCCGATAAAAAGCGATAGACCTGTTTGCTATCTTGAATATCAAGGTAACTCACCTGCCATGGCCGCGATTTACGAAATCCCTTGGCCGATGAATCGCTGATAACCGTGGTCTGACGCTCATCATTGAACACATAGACCCCGCCAAAATGCGATGCCCAAAATGTTTCGTGGCGAAACACAACTTCCTTGGGAGTCAGCCTGTTAGTTCTGATATCACCGGTAACTTTAGCATAATCGACCATCCGATTGAGCATGTCATCATCACGCCATGCGTCGGGTTCCTTCAACAATCGGTCAATCAGTAAATTCAATTCCGAGGTCTTGTTCAACACTGCCTCGGACGTGCGCACTTTGAACTGCACTTGCTCGATTGAAAGCAAATCATCAATCGATTCTGCCTCCCACACGCTATCTTCAATTTCGCCGAAAACCACATCCTTGATTGTAAGCGCATAAAGCGCGCGGGAATTCTTGCCGTAAAACTGATGCATCAATTCTCGTGTATTAGAGAAGGATGCATGCACGATCGGCAAATGGGCTTGTTCCGGCGAGAGAATGATAAACCGTCGGTTTATTCCAAGCGGGTCAAGATATTGCGGGTCTTTCAACTCCTTGGCCACCTCAGGAGAGAAGCCGGTCATATCAATTTGAATGCTTTTGAGCTTCGTGCGGGGCAGACCAAAGCCTTCCAGCGCCTTATTGTAGCGCTCAAGCATATGCGGCTCTGATATCGTCATCAGCCTGCCGTAGATCAGTTTATTTTCGACCTGTTTTTTCATAAAGGTCTAGCTACCCCAACGTCCGTCATTTTTCATTGCTGCAATTTCTTCAACTGCTTTTTCTCTCTGGCGCTCACGGCGAATAATTTCGTCTACCGCAGCATTGTCAGATTTATCCGTATACCGGAATTCAGAATCTGCATATCGGTTGATTTCTTGCATTACCATTTCAATGGTAAACGGCCCGCGCAATTCTTCAATCATCGCTTTCTTCTCATCATAAGCCTTATGGACGAAATCCTCCGGCCGTTCGAACCACTCATCAGGCAAATCCACGTCCATTGCGCGCATCTTGATGGCATCCGTAACATTCTTGATAGCGCGACCGGTAAAGCGCGGTTCAGCAACTTTAATCATATGAAGGTAAGTGCCCACATCATTCATGGTGTTAAGCTGATTATCTTTCATGAACCGTTCAAAGACTTTTAGCAGGCCCTCTTCCTGCGGCTTGCTGTGTTGTTCATAAACATTGGCAACAGCGCTTTCGATGTGCTGGGCCTCAAATAAATCATGATTACCCAATGGTATCGAGTGGTTCTTGCCCGCCAACAATACAAAAATATCGACGTAATCATCCTGGGATTGCGGCCCATCCACCAGCCACCGGGCCCCGGCCCGCTGGCGTAGTGCATCATCGACATTTTCAGGATAGTTGGAAAACATGCCAAAGGAGCAATTGCCGCGAATAACGGTTGAGGCACCTGCAAAACTCTCCATTAGCACCGCAGTCACTTCCTGCTGACCAGCTGATGCCCGGTCATCGGAACGCTTTGCTGCCACCTGATCGATATCATCCACCGTGCCAAATCCGATGGTGCGGGTATTGAGCACATTGGTGATGAACTGCTTACAGTTTTGCCCAGATTTACCCTGATAGGAGGAAATCTGATCCACCCCGAAATTCTCATAGGAAAATCCATAACCAGCCATCTGGCAATAATCATTGACCAGACCTGCAATCATTTGAATGAGAATGGTTTTCCCGGTTCCAGGCGCGCCATCACCAATGAAGGTGAACAGGAAGCCACCCAGTTCAACAAACGGATTAAGCTGCCGGTCAAAATCATAGGCCATTAGCATTTTGGCTAGTTTCATCGACTGGTATTTAGCAATGTGGTTGCCAATGATCTCATTGGGTTTCTTGAAGGTCATCACCAGCGGCTTTGATTTAGCCCCCGGCGCCACATCAAATCCGTTGACCTCAAACCCGTCACTTTCCAGCCGAAGGTGAATATCTTCAAACGATCCCAATCCGCTAAAGCGAGACTTGCGCGTTAGTAAATCTTCCAACGCCTCATCAACAAACGCCCGCACATGGGATTGAAGCCCTACATCGCCATTGCTCGCGTCCCCATTAGATCCGGCAACTGCTGTTTCCAAACCAGCAACAAACGTTTTCAGCGCATCCTGAGGCGTGTTAAAATTATAATTGGGTGGTTCAATATCATTGGCAGGTTCTCCGCCCCCTTCTACAAATTGATGCAAATAGGCAGCAGCAGTAAAAGCAGAAACATAAGCACTTGCTTCCAATAATACCCGGTAGCGGTCTGCGTCGGCCCCTTGCAGCGAGGAAGATGCATTACGACTTCGAAGTGCGTCCAGACCAGTATTTTTTGCAAACAAATCAGAAACGGCAAGGGCCACAGCAAGGGCACGTCTTGTTTTGAACAATACGTTATGTTGCGCCATCGATAGCATTGAATCGCCGGGGGTAAGTGCCGAAAGAGCGTTTGTGAGCTCAACCTCGCGCGTCGTTCTGGACTCGGCAGTGGAAACCGTCGAGACGAACCGTCGGCGCGTGCCGGCCAATTCAGTCCGGCTTTTGCCGGTGGCCGCCTCAAGCACAATTAGTTTTGTCACAAGGCTTTGAGCCATGGGAAGATGTTTTTCGACGTCTTTTTCGTCCAGAGTGGTAAGACCAATATCCATTATTTTCCTCGCATCATCCCAATCATAAGAGATCGCTCATCACATATTTCGAAGCACTTGCGCGCCAGAAATAATGTGCTTTTGAAATCCTTCGAAAATCTCGTTTTCTTCCCCTGCCGCATAAATCGCCTGATAGGCCTCATGCGGCACCAGCGCATGGCGTTGAAACGCACTTACCCCTTGTCGGGCGCAGTCAAGATTATCAGTATTGATAAAAAACTCTTCCCGCGCCGGGTCATCGCTCCAAAGGCCCCATTTGGCCGGTATTTCATTATAGGAATACAGTTCCTGCAGGGTCCATGTGAGCAACCATGCATTTTCCGGTCGCTTCACCTTTTGTAAAATTTTGTCGACCTTGTGCCCATGCTCGGTGATATCCGTATGGTAAAATGGGCCAAGCACAAACCGGCGCAATTGCTTTGGATGCAAATGTTCGAAATCCCGGTCCATATTTGTGGCAATGGTCGAAAGGGTCAATCCATAGGACGAGTTCTTCTCGCAAAAGTCATCGAATTGCCGGGCAAGTTTTGGGTTCAGCAGCCCTTCAACCGGCAAAGGGATATCAACCTTTTTATTCAGCCGATTCTTTTTTGTAACCAGCGTTTCAACAAGATCAGGCGAAGAATCTTCAATCGTTGCCATATAGACCATTGGCAGGTTTTCAGACCCGTCATATGCGCCCCAATGCACTACGTAATAGGGCCTGCCGGTTTTTGGATTTACCGAAACCCGAATGGTTTGCGGTAATACAATTGGCGAAAAATGCACCCCGTTAATCAGGGTTTCCAGATATCGCCGCTCCGACATGGTTTTTTGCAAGGCCGTCGGAAATTCTTTCTTCTTCAGAATATATTCAACCATTTCTTCGCGAATATGGCTGTCATCAGGAAGGGTCGCCAAACGCTTCTTTGCGCCCAGCCTGTCCTTTTCCAGTTCAAGCACATTTTGAAATACGGGAAAGCCGCTTTCAGAGCGCGAGATGCGGAACCGCTCGGTGAATGCAACACGGTTTTTCCAGCTTGCCAGAGACTCGCCCATCCGTGAAAGATAACTAGCAACAACCGAGCCGATAATATCATGTTTATAGAGCGGGGAATCATCCTCGCGCAGATACATATCCAGCCCGTCAAACGCTTTCTCCAACGCATCAAAATACTGCGTAACTACCTTGTTTTCATTCACCATATTGGCTACCTGGCAGCCACATTAAGTCTGCCCATAATTGCCGGTCTCATGCTTCTTCATCACTTCACCAAACCGCCGCGCAAAGGCATCATCTGCCAATCGTTTGCGCCGCTGAATATCCTTGGTAGAAACCATGTTCTTTTCGTGCATTTCCAGCAAATCACCAATATGAGATTGTGCTGCAGCACCAATGCCGGCCATCGTGGTCTCAGCAGCCGTATCCACCTGATTTCCCAATGTATTGATCTTGTGAGCAACATCTTGTTGCGCGGCCGTTTTCAAGCTGTCTTCCAACGCTTTATAAAGCACAACGCGCTGCTCGGTATCGATGGTGAGTTTGTTGATCAGGGTTTGTTGCGCAGCAAGCTGGTTGTTAAGGCTATCGACAAAAGTCTGGAACATTGATGTGTAGCGTTCGAAAGTCTGACTTTCCGCCAGCAATTCCTGTTCCTTGGCCTGTTTGAGGTTATATTCAGTAGCAAGTTCAGAACG
>JAESUH010000177.1 GCA_016763155.1 Rhizobiaceae bacterium | reverse complement strand
AGAATAGTGAGTTTGAGATACCCGTTGCGCGTTCTCAAATCGCCAAACTCCGAACGCTGCTGCAATCAAGTTGATTTCAAAATCCTGATTTTGCAATTGGTGCAATATACGCGCATTTCGTGCAAATAATCAGGGCGTGACTGATTAGCGCTTTCGTGCTCCATTTTTCCAAAGCCTTATCCTGAGAGAAAGTTTTTGGAGGAAAACATGATACCAGGATCGTTTGAATACCACCGTCCGGCATCGCTTGATGATGCCGTCGGTTTAATATCATCACTGGGAGATGATGCATTGCTTGTGGCTGGAGGCCATAGCCTGATACCGATGATGAAGCTGCGAATGGCATTGCCTGAACATCTGATTGATTTGCAGGATGTTCAATCCTTAAAATCAATTTCGATTGACGGCAAAAAAGTCTCTCTGGGCGCTATGGTAACCCAGTCGGAACTGATTGCATCAGACGCGCTATGTAAAGTCTGCCCAATCATTCGCGAAACATCTCTGCAAATTGCAGACCCGCAAATCAGAAATTTGGGAACGATTGGCGGCAATGTCGCAAATGGTGACCCTGGTAATGACATGCCAGCCATCATGCAGGTTCTGGGTGCAACATACCTTTTAACAGGACCTAATGGCGAACGCGAAATTGCAGCGGCAGACTTCTATGAAGCTGCATATTTCACCGCGCGTAGCGAAGATGAAATTCTTACCGCAATCTGTTTTGACGCCCCGGCAACAGGGCATGGCAGCGCTTATCTCAAACAGAAGCGCAAGATTGGCGATTACGCAACGGCAGCGGCTGGAGTCATTCTGGAGATGTCGGGAGACAAATGTTCCGCCGCCTCTATCGGATTGACCAATGTAGGCGATACGCCACTTCTCGCAGAAGAAGCCAGCGCAATTTTGGTTGGCTCATCATTAGATGATGACACCATCAAGAAAGCAATTGCTGCTGCAAGAGCGATTACCGATCCGGCATCCGATGGCCGTGGTCCACGAGAATATCGCACCCATGTTGCAGGCATCATGGTGCAAAGAGCAATCGCTCTTGCCCGCACACGTGCCGCTTAAAACAATCCATCAGTTTGGAGAAAATTCGAATGTCAGAAATTGATATTAGCATGACCATTAATGGTCAAAAAATTGAAGCTAAAGCAGACCCTCGTACCCTACTTATCCACTTCCTGCGGGAAGATCAAAACATCACCGGCCCCCACATTGGCTGCGACACCAGCCATTGCGGTGCCTGCACCGTGGATATGGATGGGTTGTCGGTTAAATCATGCACAGTGTTTGTGGGACAAGCCAATGGCAAAGACATCACTACCATTGAAGGCATGGCCCATGCCGATGGCACGTTGCACGCTTTGCAAACAGCATTTAGCGAGCAGCATGGCTTGCAGTGCGGTTTCTGTACCCCCGGAATGATCACGCGGGCGTACCGACTGCTACAGGAAAATCCCGACCCTACGGAAAAAGAAATTCGTTACGGTATTTCGGGAAACCTATGCCGCTGCACCGGTTACCAGAATATCGTCAAAGCCATTCAGGTGGCTGCCAAGGAATTGTCTAGCGTCAAGGAGGCGGCAGAATAACATGAACGATCAAACCCAAATTTCGCGCGAACAGCGCATTGAAAAACTTCAGGGCCAGGGTTGCAATCGCAAACGGGTCGAAGATGTTCGCTTCACTCAGGGCAAGGGCAATTACGTCGATGATATCAAATTGCCGGGCATGTTATTCGGAGATTTCGTCCGAAGCCCTTACGGCCATGCCAAGATCAACTCAATAGATACCGAAGCAGCCTTAAAAGTGCCTGGTGTGCTGGCGGTCATCACCGCTGACGATCTAAAACCCTTAAACCTGCATTATATGCCAACTCTTGCTGGCGATGTGCAGGCGGTGCTGGCTGATGAAAAGGTCTTGTTTCAGGGACAGGAAGTTGCCTTTGTCGTTGCCACAGATCGTTACGCCGCCGCTGACGGTGTTGATCAGGTTTTGGTTGATTATGAAGCATTACCGGTCATCAATGATCCCCATAAATCTATGGATGATGATGCCCCGACCCTTCGCGAAGATATCGCAGGCAAGATGGAAGGCGCTCACGGCACGCGCAAACATAACAACCACATTTTCTTCTGGGAAGAAGGCGACAAGGAAGGCACGGACAAGGCGTTGGCCGATGCTGAAGTCGTGGTTGAAGAAAAGATCACTTATCAGCGCGTCCACCCCTGCCCGCTTGAAACCTGCGGCTGCGTTGCTTCCATGGACAAGGTCACCGGCAAGCTGACTGTATGGGGAACATTTCAAGCACCTCATGCAGTTCGTACAATTGCATCCCTGATTACCGATATTGCTGAACATAATATTCGGATTATTTCTCCAGATATCGGCGGAGGATCTGGTAATAAGGTTGGGGTCTATCCCGGTTATATCTGCTCCATCGTTGCTTCAATCGTAACGGGCGCTCCGGTTAAATGGGTGGAAGACAGAATTGAAAACTTGACGGCTACCGCCTTTGCCCGCGACTATCACATGACAGGAAAACTGGGCGCGACAAAAGAGGGCATCATCACTGGCCTTTCTGCCCATGTGTTGGCGGATCATGGTGCGTTTGATGCTTGTGCTGATCCTACCAAATTTCCGGCAGGGTTCTTTTCCATCGTCACAGGAGCTTACGACATTCCTGTCGCTCACGTGGGCGTTGATGGAGTTTATACCAATAAAGCACCGGGCGGGGTTGCATATCGTTGCTCATTCCGGGTGACGGAAGCAGCCTATCTGATTGAACGCATGATTAATATTTTGGCGCTCAAGCTGGATATGGATCCTGCTGAAATTCGAATGAAAAATTTCATCAAGAAAGAACAGTTCCCGTATAATTCAGCGCTTGGCTGGGAATATGATTCAGGCGATTATCACACCGCCATGGAAAAGGCTTTAGAGGCTGTGGACTATAAGGGATTGCGGGCAGAACAGGCCGAAAACCGTGCTGCTTTTGACCGGGGAGAAACCCGTTCTTTGATGGGAATTGGCATCGCCTTTTTCACCGAGATCGTTGGGGCGGGACCAGTTAAGAACTGCGATATTCTTGGCCTAGGCATGTTCGATTCCTGTGAAATCAGGATACATCCGACAGGCTCCGCTGTTGCTCGCCTTGGCACTATCTCGCAGGGACAAGGACATGCAACCACATTCCCTCAAATCATCGCATCTGAAATTGGTATTCCAGCAGAAGATATAACACTGGAAGAAGGTGATACGGATACGGCACCTTATGGGCTTGGCACATATGGTTCACGCTCCACACCAGTTGCCGGTGCTGCAACCGCGATGGCTGCGCGCAAAATCAAGGCGAAAGCCCAGATGATTGCGGCGTATTTGCTAGAGGTTCATGACGGTGATCTGGAGTGGGATGTGGACAGATTCCAGGTGAAGGGAAACCCTGAAATGCACAAAACCATGAAAGAGATTGCCTTTGCAGCTTATAGCGTAGCAATCCCCGGATTAGAGCCTGGCCTTGAAGCGGTTTCCTATTATGACCCACCCAACATGACCTATCCGTTTGGAGCTTATATCGGCGTTGTGGATATTGACGTGGATACGGGAGTAACCGAGGTGCGCCGCTTCTATGCACTTGATGATTGTGGCACTCGCATCAACCCGATGATTATCGAGGGTCAGGTACACGGTGGCCTAACTGAAGCTCTGGCAATCACCATGGGGCAGATCATTTCCTATGATGAAATCGGCAATATCTCTGGCGGTTCCATGATTGATTTCTTCCTGCCAACGGCAGTGGAAACACCAAACTGGGAAACCGGCTTTACCGAAACACCGAGCCCGCACCATCCTATTGGCGCAAAGGGCGTGGGTGAAAGCCCTAATGTTGGCGGTGTTCCCGCGCTCTCCAATGCGGTGATTGATGCATTTGCCCATAAGGGGCTAACCCACTCACAAATGCCTCATGATCACTGGCGTGTCTGGCAAACCGCTCAGAAATTAGGCCTCACCGAATAATGACAAACGCTACACCCGACATCAAATCCAGACTTTCTGATGTCGGGTATTTTGCCAATGACGGGCTGGCAACAGCCCTGCAACTGGCGCTTAATCTTGGGCGTCCGCTGCTACTTGAGGGTGAAGCTGGTGTCGGCAAAACAGAGATTGCCAAATCTCTGGCCAGCATTCTTGATACCAAACTCATCCGCCTACAATGCTATGAGGGGCTGGATGCATCGTCTGCAATCTATGAGTGGAACTATCAGCGCCAATTGCTATCGATAAAGGCGTCAGAGTTTTCTGATCGGGATGCAACGGAGCTGGAAGAGCATATATTCTCGGAAAGTTTTTTGCTGGAGCGTCCATTGCTTCAGGCCATCCGACAAGACAAATCTCCGGTACTTTTGATTGACGAGATTGACCGGGCAGATATGGAATTTGAAGCCTATCTGCTGGAAATTCTCTCGGAATTCCAGATCACCGTACCGGAACTTGGAACGATAAAAGCGACCACCATTCCCCATGTCATCCTGACGTCAAACGGCACGCGCGAACTCTCTGATGCTTTGCGGCGGCGCTGCCTTTATTCCTATGTGAGCTTTCCAGATTTAGAACGGGAGCTGGAAATTATTTTGGCCCGACTGCCCAATATTGAGGCAACACTTGCTGGCCAGATTGCACGGTTTGTGCAGGCTTTGCGGAAAGAGGAACTGGAGAAAGTTCCGGGCATCGCTGAAACGCTGGATTGGGCAGCGGCTCTTTGTAGTTTGAACATTCGAAGCTTGAGGGATGAACCCGTAAAGCTTCAATCGAGCCTAATTTGCCTATTGAAAACCGAGTCTGATCTTCATTCAATTGCCGCTGAGGTGACCAGCCGCTTGGCCGGTGAAGCTGCCTAATGCAAACCTTATCTCATCCCCTCACCACACGAACAGTCGGCTTTATCGAACATTTGCGAATGAACGGGTTTGCAGTTGGTCCATCAGAAAGCGAAGCGTGTCTTAGCCACATCATTGGCAAGACCACGGGCGAACGCGGTCTAGACCACGACAGAATGAAGGCACTCCTCACCGGATGCAAAGAGGAGTGGGACAGTTTCGACAAACTGTTTGAAAGCTATTGGATTGGTGCTGGTAAATCCCGCGAGCGGATGAAGAAAACCACACCATCAACACGGACCTCAAAGAATTTACCACAGGCATGGAAAAACCATTTTGGTGATGATGAAGCTGCCGAGAAAGCGCCACAAATTGAAAGTGAAGGTGGCACAGAAGTTGGAGAAACAGCATCTGGGCGTCTTATCGCGGTTGATCAGAATACCCGTATGAAAATTGACTTACGACAATTTGTGGAACCTGACGAAATTGCCGCCGCAGAGGCCCTGGCCTATCGGCTGGCCAGTGCCATCCGTTACCGACTATCGCGACGATTTTACAATTCCAGAAAGACCACACGACTTGATATGCGACGGACCATACGCCGCAATATGAAACATGGGGGAACACCAATTGATTTATCTTTCAAGGCCAAGCCGCAGCAGCCCGTCCGTATCATTGTGTTCCTCGATGTCTCTGGATCAATGCAGCATTATTCCAGATTTTTCCTGCAATTTGTCAAAGGCCTGGTGTGCCAGTGGGCACAGACCGACGCCTATCTATTTCACACAAAACTCGTGCGTGTCGCCGATGCGATGAGTGACAAAAACTCGTTTCGAGCCATGACACGATTGTCACTGATGGCAGAAGGATTTGGCGGGGGAACAAAGCTTGGCGACTGTCTTGAAACCTTCAATCGCCAATACGCCAAGAAAACCCTGAACGGCCGATCCATCGTGATGATTTTCAGTGACGGATATGAAGTAGGCGAGCCGGATCGCCTATGCGAGCAGCTTGTTAAAATTAAAAAACGAGCCAGACGACTGGTCTGGCTGAACCCATTACTGGGCTGGCAAAACTATCAACCAATAACCGCTGCAATGAATGCGGCAAAGCCATTGGTCGATCACTTTGCCGTCGCCAACACACTTCAATCACTCGCGGCGATTGAAACTGATTTGATGAAACTTTGAGAGCGTAACCATGACCACATCGGATAAAATTCTTGATCTAATTGAGCAGTTTCGAATGGAGGGCAAGAGCTTTTGCATTGCAACTATTCTGCGCACTGCAGATTCAACCTCTGCACGCCCCGGTGCGAAAGCCGTGATTGCGGTTGATGGTGATCTCTATGGTTACGTTGGCGGAGGTTGCGTTACTGGTGCTGTGCGTCGAGGCGCGCTTGAAGCACTGAAAGATAACTTCCCCAAGATGATCCGCATCAAGCCAAAAGATGATGTGGTATCTATGTTCGATACGGACGGCGTGCAGTTACATAAATCCAGTTGCCCAAGCGGCGGCACCATTGAGGTGTTTCTGGAACCTATGCAATCTCCACGAACCACGCTGATTTGTGGTGCCTCTCCCATTGCGCAGGCCCTATTGCCGCTTGCTAAAGGGCTGGGCCATCGGGTGATCGTTGCAGCGACGCCTGAAGATCATGAAAAAATGCCGGGTGCATCCATCTATCTGGATGAATTTGAAACTGATGATTTGCATCTCACTTCAAATGACGCCGCAATTGTCATGACCCAGGGCAAGCAAGATCGAAAAGCCCTCTATGCGGTGCTGACATCGAATGCCGGATATAAAGGCATGGTTTGCAGCCGCAGAAAACTCAAAAATCTCAAGGAAGCATTGGTTGCAGAAAACATCGATATTGAGACCGGGTTTGGCGACTTACATGCGCCCGCCGGATTGAATATCGGTGCAATTGGGCCGGAAGAGATTGCTATGGCGGTGATGTGTGAAATTCTCGCCCACCATCGGCAATTTGCAGTTTTGGGCGAAGAAATATCTGTCTAATTTTATCTTACTAAATTTGAACAAGAAGGAGCTGCCAGATGGAACTCATCGGCGAACAGAAAATTAATGCGTCCAGAGAAGTGGTTTTTGCAGCATTGAATGATGCGGAAGTATTGGCGGAAGCAATTCCTGGATGCGAGGAAATCGAGAAAATTTCTGACACCGAATTGACTGCAACTGTCGTCCTCAAAGTTGGCCCGGTGAAAGCACGCTTTAAGGGTGCCGTCGAATTGTCAAATCTCAACCCGCCTGAGAGCTACACCATTTCAGGTGAAGGTAAAGGTGGTATTGCAGGCAATGCCAGCGGTGGCGCAGATGTGGTGCTGGTGGAAGATGGCGATGGCACTTTGCTACAATATAATGTGTCGGTGAAAATTATGGGAAAATTTGCCCAACTCGGCAGCCGCTTGATCGATTCCACAGCAAAGAAATTATCGGCGAAATTCTTTGAAAAGTTCGCTGAAATTATTGAATCTAAATCTGCATCCTAGGAAGGTTCTGGCGGTAAATTTTAGGCTGCCAGATAGCCAATGCCCGCAAATGCAAGAATGACACCGCCCCATTGTGCAATTGTCATTTTCTCTTTCAATACCACCCAGGCAATAAGTATGGTGATCATGCCGAACATGGAAGCAGCCACGGGCGCAAATTCCGGGTTTGGCAGACCTCCCGCAGAAAGGACGCAAACGAGGGCAGTTGCGTCCAACAACCCCATGCATGACAAAATCGGCAATTGATTGCGCTCGGCTTTGAACGGTGCTTTGAGAACAAGCATGACAGCCACAAGCACAATGATTGCAGAAAACCGGGTTAGCAGAATTACCGGCATATCGGGGCCGGCATCTGATGCTGCTTGTCCAAAGACAAATGTGACAGCAAAGCCAAATCCGGAAAACAGCGACCAAAGAATAGTGCTGAAACGTTTTTCAACCTGCTCTTTGTTTTCGCTAAGGTCTGCCAGTGTTGCAACCACCGATACGCCAATGATGATGGCAAAAACGGCAACCCATTGCAGGCCGCTCACTGGATTACCGGAGATGACTGACCAACCGACTGATACAATCGGGTATGCGGCGATGATTGGAGCTACCAATCGTACCGGACCAATGAGAAAAGCCTTGTAGAGGCCAATACTGGCGAATGTAAAACATAAGCCAGCAATGCCAGCCAAAACTGCCGCTGTTGTCGGAATTTTCTCAAAACTTCCCTGAAACACCATTGCTACAGTTTGAAAAACAAACCCGGTGACCAGCACCGCGAAAAGGGCAGTAAATATCGCAGTGTGTCTGGTTACGTAACGCACACAAATATCATGAATGCCCCAGGCAAGAGCTGCAATGAGGCCAAGAAGGAGAGAGCCCATAAGGTTATTTCCGTTACGGCAAGAAAATGAGGTCGGATATTCCACCTTGCATAATATGAATTCCGGAATACTGCTAGGCAGAGATATTTTAATTTGCACTTGATTTGGCTCAATACCGAATGTGCACAATTGGTGTAAGTATGAGTGAAGGTGGATGCAATGGTTGCAAGAATGATTGACGAAATCGGGGGTGAAAAAGCCCTGCGCGATCTGGTTGAAGAGTTCTACGATATCATTGAGAAACATCCTCTGGGGGCGAACATTCTTAAACTGCATTTTCGCGGGCACGGCTTAAACCATGTCCGCGAAGAGCAGTTTAATTTTTTGTCTGGCTTCCTTGGTGGGCGTCGTTATTACGAAGAAAAACACCACCATATGAATTTGAAGCTGATGCATGCCCATGTCCCAATTTCTCAGGAAGATGCCGAAAACTGGCTGACTTGTATGGATATGGCTCTGGAAAATGTCGGACAAAGTGGTGCAAGTGTTGAACGGTTGCGTACCGCATTTCGCCGTGTTGCGCTTGTGCTGGTAAACGATTTACCCAATTCTGATTAGGCAAAGCCGCAAGATTCCTCTGATTTTTCTTTGCGTTTTCTTTGAATTTTCCACCAAAAATTGCCTGACAGGAATGTTTTTTTAATATCAGTATTGATTTTTGCCCTCTTCTATTGCTGAATATGCAAGATATTGGGACATTTATGAGGGATATTATGACTGCATCCTGGAGACATTCAGCACTTGCTGAGCGCCATCGCGCTATGGGTTCAAAACTAGAAGACTGGTCCGGCATGGGAACTGCCTGGTCCTACGACAAGGATCAGGAGGAGGAATATCTGGCAATCCGCACCAATGCGGGGTTCATGGATGTTTCAGGCCTGAAGAAAGTGCATGTGGTCGGGCCTCATGCTTTCCACGTGATTGATCGTGCCACCACAAGAAATGCTGACAAGATCAAACCTGGCCGTTCATCATACGCATGTATGTTGAATGACGAGGGCAAATTCATCGATGATTGTGTGATTTATCGCACCGGTCCCAATGCCTATATGGTCGTCCACGGTTCAGGTCAGGGCCATGAGCAACTGACCATGGCCGCTACCGGGCGGGATGTAGACATTCGCTTTGATGATAATCTGCATGATATTTCATTGCAGGGACCCAAAGCTGTAGACTTTCTGCAAGATCATGTACCGGGCATTCGCGATCTTGCCTATTTTTCCCATATGCAAACCATGTTGTTTGACAAGCCTGTCATGATATCGCGCACAGGCTATACTGGTGAGCGTGGGTATGAATTGTTCTGCCGCGCTCAAGATGCATTGCATATTTGGGACACGCTGGTTTCGCTTGGAGCGCCGAAGGGAATTATTCCGACCCGGTTCACGACGCTTGATTGGCTGCGTGCAGAAAGTTATCTGCTTTTCTTTCCTTACGATAATTCAGATATGTACCCCTTTGAAGACGAAAAACACGGGGATACGCTGTGGGAACTGGGTCTTGATTTTACGGTATCGCCCGGCAAAACCGGGTTTCGCGGGGCCGGAGAACATTACCGCCTTAAAGGCAAGGAACGCTTTAAAATTTATGGCGTGAAGCTCGAAGGCGATGAACCTGCAGAGGAAGGGGCTCCCTTGATGCAGGACGGAAAGCAGGTGGGCATTGTTACTATTGGCATGGTCTCATCACTCAACAAACACAATGTGGGCATTGCCCGCATGCCGGTAGATTGCGCAGTCGATGGTACGAAGCTGAGTGTTAAGAACGCTGGTGGCGAGATCCCATGTATTGCTCATTCCATGCCATTTTATGACCCTGAAAAGAAACGTCGTACCGCCAAGGGTTAGGAGATGTCGTAACCATGTCCAAATTCCAATTTCCTGAGGCCATTCGAAGCCGACCAGTCTATGCCACATTGGTGCCACGCAAGAGCAAACATCATTTGATGGTGGCCAATGCGGAGGGCGGTGAAGCTCTGCTTGATTTGGTCAAGGCGGATGCAGGCCTGATGGCCGATGCTCACGTCATCTATATTCCCGGCAAAACCGGTGAGGCATATATTGAGCAATTGCAAAAGCTACAGCCTGCTCAGGTTTATGTTGGGCCTACTTATGATGCCGCCCTGCCACGATTACGGCTGGCATTAAAAAATGCGCATATGGGTTTGCAACTTTATCTGGCTGGCACTGAGGGACTGATTGGTCAGGTCGAGAGTGAGGCAATGGCTGCCGGTATTCCCGTTACCGCAATTCAGAAAGAACATCGCGGCTCGCTGGCACGCCGGATGCAATGTGTTCATTGCAAGGGCATTACCGAGGATGTTCTAACCGACCCTTTTGTATGTTCGCATTGCGGACTGAACCTATTTGTGCGTGATCACTATTCTCGCCGCCTGGCAGCCTTTCAGGGCGTGTGCATTGATGCAGAAGACCCTGGCAATGTACCTCCAGCCAAGGAGTTATATACATGAGCGGCGCGGAGAAAATTGCGGTTCGGGTGAGTGATATTATTCCGCTAACTGATCTGGTCACCCGCTTTGAGTTTAAGCCAATTAATGGCGAATTGCTGCCAACTTTCTCAGGCGGTGCACATACTGTTGTGGAGATGCAGGACGGAGATACCATCCGCAGAAACCCCTATTCACTGATGTCAGATCCATTCGACCAAAGCACCTACACCATCTCGGTACGCCGCGATGATGAAGGACGTGGGGGATCATTATTCATGCACACCCAGGTTTCTGTGGGCGATGAAATGACTATCAGCAACCCGGTCAATTTGTTCTCGCTTGATTTGCGCGCGCGCAAACATTTGATGATTGCTGGTGGCATCGGCATTACGCCGTTTCTGGCCCAGATCAAACAACTCGACCGTGCACATGCCAATTGGGAATTGCATTATGCCAGCCGCAATGCGGCACTTGGGTCTTATGTTAGTGAGCTCACTACCCAGCATCCAAATGATGTGAACATCTATTATGATGAAGAAAAACAGGCTATCGACCTTGATAACCTTCTCGAAGGTCAGCCCCTTGGCACCCATCTATATGTGTGCGGCCCCAAGGGCATGATTAATTGGGTGCGCGGCACTGCTGATCGTTTGGGCTGGGCAAGCGAAGTGGTTCACTATGAAGAGTTTCTTGCACCACAACCGGGAGAACGCTTTCAGGTAGAGTTGGCGATATCAAACAAAATGATCTACGTGGGCGAAAATGAAAGCCTGCTTGAAGCCATTGAAGCGGCAGGCGTAGATGCGCCCTACCTATGCCGTGGCGGCGCTTGTGGCCAATGCGAAACCAATGTGGTCAGCTTTGATGGTGAATTCCTGCACAGTGATCACTGGCTTGATGATGATGAGAAAGCAAGCGGTGAAAAGATCATGCCTTGCGTTTCACGCTTTAACGGCAAGACCCTTGTTCTGGAACGATAGGAGAGTGGGATGAATATCAAGTTCAACGATGAGACCTTCCGGGATGATTATACCTTTCATAATTCCGACTGGGCCATCCAACGCTTTCCCTTTCCCTTTCACGAAGACCACTACATGTATGCCGTCAACATGGAGCAGCATCGTGGTGGGCCGGAGGGGTCGGTCTATGAAAAACGTTTCGATGTGGATGAACATTATGTGGCGGAAATGCGTGACCGCGCCATGGTGCTGGCTGACGACCCGCTGCGTTGCCAATCCCTGCCTCATATGGAACTGGCAGGCTGGGACCTGCTTGAACTGATCATGGTATCCAAATCGGAAGATTATCCTGATTTGTTCGAGTTACATCGAAACGGCGACCATTGGCGCTGGGTGAACAAGCCATTGGGCATTGATGACAGTTTCACCTTCATGGATGAAACCACCCTGCCCTATGGCCCCATGGAATATATCACCCGCCAGACCCAGGGTGATTTTGCCCTGCTCGATCAGCGCGAGGAAAACCTATGGATGGACGCGGGGATCGTTACCACTCAGGCCGATTGGTCGCTGGATTTCGACATTGGTATGAATTTCTTTGAATGGCATGCGCCAGTGCCTTTGGCACACGAAAAAGGTATCTTCGTGCGGGCTTTGAAATTCCTTTTGAACGTCCAGCAAGGGGCACCTGGTCGGCGGTTAAACTGGACCATGACCGTCAATCCGCTACTTGATACCAGCCCGGAAAACTATCACAAATGGGGCATTCAGAAATCATCATTGACGCCGGATAACGTTGGCCAGAAACAATATCTGCGGGTTGAACTGCAAACATTCTTTCGCCTGCCGCGTTCCAACGGACTGGTGTTTCCCATCCGTTGCTATTTAATTTCTCTAGAAGATATTGTGACCATCCCGAAATGGGGCCGCCGATTGCACCGGGTAATACGCGACCTACCAGTAGAATTGGCGACCTATAAAGGGTTTATCGACAACCGCCCGATGATCCTTGATTACCTGTCAAAGTTCGATGATGGCAGTGAAACATCACCGGGAGTTTGGCCTGATCCGCAATTAGAAAAGGGTTAGGCAAAAGAGATATTGATTTCGACATAAAAACACCGCCCTCAAAAAAGGCGGTGTATTTTTTTGTAGAAAAGGGTTTTTGTTCAAAAGAACAAAGTTACCCTAGAAGTCTTCCCAGGATTCCACGTCGATCGCATTATTTCCGCTTGCAACGAATACAGCAGGCCTGGGTTCTTTTCTACGCGCAACAGGTTCGCTAGCCTGTCTGCGCCCAGAACCGGAAACAGCTTTTCTATTTGGCTGATTTCCGACAGCAAACTGGTTCAACATGTCATCAATCTTCGCGACATCATCAGCTAGTGAGACACTGGCAGCAGTTGATTGTTCCGCCATTGCAGCATTTTGCTGGGTGCCTTCATCAATCGTATTAACCGATTGATTGATTTCCTGAAGCCCGGTGGATTGCTCTCTGGCTGCTTCAACAATGGCTGCAACATGTTCATTGATTTCCTGCACTTCGGTAACAATTGATTCCAGTGCGACACCGGTTTCATTCACCAATTTAACTCCGTTTTTCACCTCATCACCTGAAGCTGTAATAAGGGTTTTGATCTCCTTGGCAGCTGCTGCAGAGCGTTGAGCCAGTTCGCGCACTTCTTGAGCGACAACAGCAAAGCCTCTGCCAGCATCGCCAGCACGCGCAGCTTCAACACCAGCGTTGAGAGCCAGGAGGTTGGTTTGGAACGAGATTTCATCAATCACACCAATGATTTTAGCAATCTCATTCGCTGAATGTTGAATCCGGCCCATTGCCTGCACAGCTTCCTCAACCACTTCGCCAGAACGTTCGGCGTTGATCTTGGTTCTGGCAACAACATTGCCCGCTTCTTCCGCATGAACTGTCGATGTTTTCACCGTTGCGGTGATTTGTTCCACAGCAGCTGCGGTTTCTTCAACCGATGCAGCCTGTTGTTCAGTACGTCTGGACAAATTATTAGAGGCTGAGCTGATTTCACCTGACCCAGACAGAATTTTCGCAGAGGAATCTCCAATCAGAATAATCGTTGAAGCAAGTTCATTGATTGCATTGTTGAAATTATCTCTTAGCGCATGATAGGATTCTGGAAGATCGTCTGTAATTTGGTAATTCAGGTTTTTATCTGCAATGGCTGACATTGCTTTACCAAAGACATCTGAGACCATCTTGCGTTCAGTTGCTATTGCTTCTTCCTGAGCGAATTTTTCCCTCACTTCACTATTTTTCTTCTGCTCTACCTGTTCAGCTTCAATGGCTTTGGTGTGTACAGCATTGTCCTTGAATATCTGAACTGCACCCGCCATTTCACCAATTTCATCGTAGCGCCCAGTGCCAGGAACAACAACTTCGAGATTGCCGCCAGCAAGTTCTTTCATGGCTGATGTCATTCTGGTTAAAGCTGGTGAAATTGTGCGTACGATGAGAAAAGCAATTCCGCCGCCGACGATCACCCCAAGTACCAGAAGTATCCATTGCAGGGACATCAGGGTGGATATCATTTCTGCGTTTTTCGCTGAATCGGAAGTTAGCAATTTGCTCTGGTTCTTCACCATGCCGCCGGTTCTTGTCCCGTCAGCCTGTTTTTCGCCACCCAAAATAGTAAGAAGTTTCAAAGCACGAGGAGCAGCCTCTGAAACCAGGGTGTAATTTGCCATGTTCCATTTATTTGAACCACGAATTTCAAACATTTTGGCTGGCAACAAGTCAAAGCCTTTGCGGGCTTCGGAGAACTCTTTAAACGCTTTCACTTGTTGCGAAGACATCAAATGAGAGGCATTTTGAAGGTCCTTAAAACGGCGTGCATTTTTGGCCCATAGTTTGTCGAAATTTGCTACAAACTTATCATCACCAGTCAACAAATAGGCACGGATATTGGCC
The DNA here is from genome assembly GCA_016763155.1 of Rhizobiaceae bacterium. Taxonomy (GTDB): domain Bacteria; phylum Pseudomonadota; class Alphaproteobacteria; order Rhizobiales; family Rhizobiaceae. The sequence continues at coordinate 20,765 of JAESUH010000177.1, read as the reverse complement.
AAGCCAAGGCCCAATGACCCGCGCACATCAGCCATCATTCCAAGCAATTGGATACGGTTGCCTTCGGCATTAGATGATAGTTCCGCATTGATTATTTCGGTAATTTTTGTGGACATGATTGCAGCCATTGGTGCTGCATCATTGACCAATATCTGGAGAGCTGGTTGCTCTTTGGTGGAATTTGAAATGAGCTCTACCTTGGCTTGAGCCTTTTCAAATTCTGCAAGAATTGTTTTGAACTCTTCCCAATTGGCCACGTTTTCCGGATTGGTCCAGTTCTTCGAAAGAGTGTCCATTTTGACCTCAATTTCTGCAATGTTTTTCCAAACATTTTGACGCTCGGCCTTAAAGACCTCGTTTTCCGTCAACATCCAGCCACGCAAATCAGCAAGCGAGGCATTGATGTTGCTAATCAGCGAGGCGCTTGCCTGGGCAGTTGGGGTGCGCAAATTTACGATACGGTCCGTTGTTTTTTTGATGCCAGAGATATCCCATACGGTAATAGAAACTGTTATTACCAATAGCAGGATCATGATCGAAAACCCGATATACAGTCTCTGACTAATTTTTGGGTGGAACCCTTTTCTGATAGAAGCGTTGCCAGCTGCACTTACAACTTTGGTATTCATGTATTTCCCCTAACATTTTGCACTAATGCCTAAAATGTTATCTTTCCAATGGTTATCGGGGTCATCCAATTATGTACTTAATTGGTGAACTCCCGAATTAAAACGATTATGCTTCAAAGTTTTGTGCCCAAAACTTGATGCGATCATCCCACCTGCGAAATCATCTGTCGTATCTGTTGGTTAACATGCGGTTAATGCAATGTTTCCACCTTCGAGAAGAGCCAAGAATTTTAAAATACATACATATTGAACTTTACTTACATTTATATATCTCATCATTTTTATGCCAGCTGTTATAATATTCAACAGTAAAAACTGACATCGTTCAAAGATGAACTAATGAGTTTGGATGTGCGACAAAATGGCTCCTAAATCTCTAATTTTTCGACATTAATCAGGAAGTTGGCATTTTTACTGAGGAGACCTATCATCTCTAAATGTCGAATCACGAAACTACAAAGCCCCATAAGGACTAAAGCGATGGACCATTATGAATTCATAGTAATTGGTAGTGGACCGGCGGGAAGGCGAGCAGCCATTCAAGCTGCCAAATTCGGAAAACGAGTACTGGTTGTAGAACGCGGACGGCGTGTGGGAGGGGTCTCAGTTCATACTGGAACTATCCCTTCCAAAACGCTGCGCGAAACCGCGCTCAATTTATCTGGCTGGAGAGAGCGTGGGTTCTACGGGAGATCCTACCGCGTTAAACAAGACCTGACCGCAGAAGATTTAAGCGCCCGGCTGAACATTACCCTCACCCATGAAATTGAAGTTCTGGAACATCAGTTTGCCAGAAACCAAGTTACCACTCTACGCGGCGAAGCAAAATTTATTGACACAGATAAAATCGAAGTTGCCGGAGAAGAAGGAGAAACATTTACCTTCTCAGCCGACCGGTTTTTGCTGGCTGTCGGAACAATCCCCTTCCGGCCCGATAGCATCCCATTTGATGGAGAAAGCATTTTTGACAGTGACGAGATTCTCAATCTGAAGCGATTGCCTCGCTCACTAACAGTTATTGGTGCCGGCGTTATCGGCATTGAATATGCCACGATCTACAACACACTGGATGTTAAAGTGACGGTGATTGAGCCTCGCGAAACCATGCTTGATTTCATCGATCAAGAACTGATTGAAGACTTCAAACACCAATTGCGAGATCGTGGTATGTCCCTGCGCTTTGGCGCTAAAATGAAGAAAATTACAAAACGGGAAGATGGTACTTGCATTGTCGAGTTGGAAGACGGACGACATATAAAATCAGATACTGTGTTATTTGCGGCTGGTCGTATGGGTGCCGTTTCCTCGCTTAATCTGGAGGCCTGCGGCCTGGAACACGATCACCGCGGCCGAATTTCTGCTGACCCGATGACCTTTCAAACCTCCGTATCTCACATCTATGCCGCCGGTGATATTATTGGATTTCCAAGCCTTGCTTCAACTTCTATGGAGCAGGGTCGCATCGCTGCATGCCACGCCTTTGAAGTCACTGCTTACGAACCTCCTAAATATTTTCCCTACGGCATTTACGCAGTGCCGGAAATGTCGACCATTGGCATGACAGAAGAAGAAGTCAGAGAACGAGGCATCCCCTATGAATGTGGTATTGCGCGTTTCAGGGAGACCTCGCGCGGGCACATTATGGGCGTTGATACGGGCATGTTGAAGATGATCTTCTCCCTCAAGACCCGCCGGTTGCTCGGCTGCCATATTGTGGGCGAAGGCGCCACCGAGTTGATCCATATTGGGCAAGCCGTATTGAATCTTGGCGGCACATTGGAATATTTCGTCGAAAATACATTCAACTACCCAACCCTTGCAGAAGCCTACAAGATTGCGGCACTGGATGCCTGGAACCGGTTTCCACCTCTTACGAAGTAAATTAGGCCGATTGGGGACGACGATAATAATTGAATGCCATTAGCGACACTCCGCCAATAACTCCTACCAAATCAGTGATGTATCCCCCTTCGAACGCGCCGGCGGGTATCAGCGCCAAGAGACCAAATGCTCCGAACAATATTCGCATGATCGGCGACAAACGGCCTGCAAAGAACCCGGCCAGCGCGGCTGAGACCAGCCATACGCCCATGGCCGCTGTTATCGTTGCGATGGCAATTTCCAATGGCTCTCCCACCATAATCAAAGTTGGAGAGAATACGAAAAGCACAGGTATCACATAAGCTGCCCAACCGAACTTCATTGCAGCCCACCCAGTTGCCATTGCAGGCGCTCGCGCGATGGTCGCTGCAGCAAATGCAGCCATGGCAATAGGCGGCGTAATCATTGACATCATACCAAAATAGAGCACGTACAAATGTGCTGCGACCGGCTCAATGCCTACTTCTATCAGTGCAGGAGCAACCAGTGCCGCCAGCAATACGTATACGCCTAGCGTTGGCAGTCCCATGCCCAAAATGATGCAAACTACCGCCGATAGAGCCAGCAGGCCAACGGCACTTCCCCCGCCAATCAGTACCAAAATATAGGTCAAATTGAACGACAGGCCCGTGACATTCAGCACCCCGATCACCAGTCCGGATGCAGCAGAGATTAAAATAATTTCAACAACCCCATGACCAGTGGTGGCAAGTGTTTTGAATAATTTCCAGAGACTAGGCCGCTCGCCCTGATAGCCAAATATCATTGACGAGATAACTAATGATAACGCCCCAAGCAGGGCTGCCTTCTCCGGTTGCCAGCGCATGAAAAACAAAGCGTAAATCAAAATCCCGAAAGCCAGCACAAAGTGCATGCCTAACATGACGCCTTTGGTGGAGGGCATCTCGGATTTTGGTATGGGAGCAATGCCCATCCGTGCTGCTTCCAAATCTGCCTGAATAAATAGCGCAACATAATAGAGGACTGCAGGCACTATTGCGGCCATCACAATTGTTGAATAGGGAACGGCTAAAAATTCTGCCATCAGAAATGCAGAAGCCCCCATTACAGGCGGCATGAGCTGGCCTCCTGTCGAGGCCACTGCTTCGATAGCAGCGGCTTTATGAGCAGGATAGCCATCTCGTTTAATCATGGGAATGGTGATGACGCCTGTGCCAACAACATTGGCCACAGCAGATCCAGAAATTGAACCGAACAGGCCTGAGGCCAAAACGGCAATTTTCATTGAACCACCACGAAACCGCCCCATGCCCAGCATGGCGATATCGGTGAAAAATTTTGTTCCGCCAGTGGTGGCGAGCAAGCTACCAAACAGGATGAAGGTAATTACAACTGTTGCTGCAACCGACATTGGCAGGCCGAGCATGCCGTTTGAATCAAAGGCCATATAGCCTGATAACATCTGCCAGCTTTGAGCGCGGCCCTGCAATCGTCCAGGAATGACATCGCCAAACAAGGCGTAGAGAAGAAATACGGAAATGATTATTACCAGCGCCCAACCGGTGGCTCTGCGTAATGCTTCAAGCACAAGCAGTACGACGATCAATCCGGGTAACCAGACCTCAATCGGGCGGCTGAAAATCTTTAGAATAAGGTCTGGATAATTGACCGCGATATAGCCAACAGAGACCAGACTCAGAACAGAAAAAACAATATCATACCAAGGCAGGATTACGCGATCACTGGCACGTTTCGCCGGAAAAGTCAGATATGAAATTGATAGTGCAAGCCCCAAAATCGCGGCAAAAAACTGCTGCGGATAGAAGCCAAGATTTATATAGCGCGGCACATTCAAAGCCCATGCCATAGCAACCAGAATTAACAGGATTGCCATGCCATCCGCAACCGGACGCCACATATGAGGAGAGAGGCCGCGAACGGCCTCTCTGGATTCTTGATGAGCCATGAAACGCCCTTATTTCAAACCAATTTCTTTGAAAAAGCGCAATGCGCCAGGATGAAATTCAGCAACGCCTGGGTCGCCTTTCATCTTGGCTGGATTGAAACCACGGAACGCACCAAAGGTGGAAACCATAGCATCCTTGCCTTCATGCATGGCTTTGGCCATGGCATAGACAACATCATCTGAAACGCCTGAATGGGTAAATACTACCTGAGGGAAAGCGATAAAAGTACCGTCTTCCAACACGCCCGGTGATTTACCTTTTGCAATCTTGGTGAAGAAAGCGGTTGGCCAATGGGCACGTGCTTTGGCAAGACCTGCGTCACTGGCATCAGCTATTGGCAATGCCCGCAAACCGCCAACTGCTGCGTGAGCTTCACGCACCTTGCCGGCACCATGGGCAAAGATGAACCCGACGGTATCGCCTGCCATGAAAGCATTCACGCCTGCAACCACGGAAGTCACATTCACTTTCGTGACGTCATCACGGCTCATACCAGCAGTGGAATAGATTGCGTCCAACTGAGGCAGAATAGTATTTTGTGCAGTATAGCCATCAGTCATCGGCTTGCCTTTAAGATCGGCAAGAGTTTTGATATCGCTATCAGCGCGAACAAAAATCGCTTCACGCAAAGGCATCAACATGCCAACAATGCGGATATTCGGGTTTTTGACACCCTTCCACCAGGCATCGCCATTAATTGAATAGTTCACTTCTTGTAAATTCGCGACGCCGAATTCTATTCCGCCTGAATTCAGGAAGGGAATGAACTGGTTGGGGCTCGTTGCTGGCTGAATAGTGGTATTCAACCCGGCCTTATTGGCTGCATTTGCTACTGCTGTGCCAATGTTATGAAATAGTGATCCGGGATTTGAGGTGGCAATTCCTACCGTCTGCGCTGTGGCTGCACTTGCCGCCAGGCCTAAGCCCAACCCCAAAACCATTGATGTGAAAAGTCTTTTCATTCGATACTTCCTCCCTTTGGTCAATTGCCTGAATATGTGGAATTCAGACAATAATCTCATTAATTGAGATTCATAAAAGGTACCGGTATCTGAGAATTTGGCAAGGCAATTTTTTCCAAGATGCAATATATTTGATAAAATCGTCAATTACCTCAATATGCTAATGGTTAAAAATTGAAGTGATCTCCGTTACTTTCCTGCATCCTCATCATTTTCAAACACTAAGCTACGGGTTTGCAGCTTCACGTCAAAAAATACTGACTTAAATGAAGGTTAGCAGACGCCTTGTATAGGACAATATCAGTTAGTATGGTCCTATTGGCGAATGGCTGCTTCGAACCTTTTGTCGCTGTGCACAGAAGTTCTATTGAATAGTGCAACACAGGCGTTATATCTTTTTTCGAACAAAAAGCTGAAAAGGAAATTTTATGATTGTCGTTGAAATTCCCTCTGAGGTAAGAGATTAGAAAGCGAACCGTGTGTTCTGGCTGTATAGCTTCGTGAGCGCCGGGAATTGTTTGTCTGAGTTCTCTTGACCTCATTGACACCGAAAACCTCTACATCCAGCGGGGGCTTCGCGTAAGATTGGAATTTCTCTGCGGAAACATATAAATATGTGCGCAGAAACTAGTGAGAGATCAATGACATATAAAATTTCCGAACTGGCCGATCTTGGCTGGGATACTTTTTATTCTTCACAACTCGATCCAGCAGACCTGGATACACAAACCCCTGTAAAAGTCGCCGAGGTTCATCGCAATAATTTGCGCGTGGTAGGCCCTACTCTGGATTGCCTTGTTCCACCTTTCTACGATGAGGATGGTGATGATGAAGCACAAGCCACTGTTGGTGACTGGTTGTTGATTGATAGCGAAACCCTTCAACCACAACGCCTGTTGGACCGAAAAAGCCTGTTCAAGCGGTTTGCACCGGGAACCGGCAGAAAAATTCAGCTGATTGCCGCTAATATTGATACGCTTTTTATTGTGTCCTCATGCAATCAGGACTTCAATGTAGCGCGATTGGAACGCTACCTCACATTGGCGCTTGATGCCGACATTCTTGCAGTGCTTGTCCTCACCAAAGCTGACTTGACAGATGTGCCGCAGGATTATGAAGAAGATGCCGAAAAATTGCTGCCAAATCTAACAGTGCTTACATTGGATGCTCGGGATGCTGAGGATGTAGAACGCCTCCTCCCGTGGTGTGGGAAGGGTCAAACTGTTGCATTCGTCGGGTCTTCTGGCGTCGGAAAATCTACCATTATCAATACTCTTACCGGCATGGAGCAGATTGCAACGCGGGATGTTCGAGAGGATGATGCCAAAGGGCGTCACACCACGACGAGCCGTGAATTGCATCTTCTGCACACCGGCGGCTGGCTTTTGGACACACCGGGAATGCGTGAACTCCAATTGACAGATGTGAAAGCCGGGTTGGGGGAAGTATTTGCCGATATTACCAAATTGGCACAATCCTGCCATTTTCGTGACTGTGCGCACGAAACGGAACCTAGATGTGCGATAAGCACGGCTGTTAAAGCCGGTGAACTTGATGAAAACCGTCTGCAACGATGGAAAAAACTTCTCGCAGAGGATAATTTAAACACGGAAAGCCTGACGGAGCGTCGTGCTCGGGACAAAATATTCGGAAGATTGACAAAGCGCGTCAAACAAGAAACAAAAAAATAGAAGCGGTTCAGTGTTGATTATGCGCCCTATTTCTTAGGGCTGAGTTGGTCATATGGTCAAAGGGATATCGCCCTTTGCCATATGATTGCCAATGACCTTAAAATTCGTAGAGACACAATTTAGCTGGCCGTATCTTTATAACCACAGGCCTGCCGGAGAATTGCATGAACGTCTTGATCCAGTTCATCTCCGCTCCAGGCGATAAATTGGTCAGGGCGAACAAGAATCATACGACATTCATATAGCTTGCGCTCATTTTCGAATGTATCGCGAATGATCTTGAGCGGAATTTGCAATTCGTCCGCAATAGTTTTGAATGCTGATACGACTTCACTATCAGCGTCAAACGCGATTAGCGTAAATCCTTTGCCAAGCTCCTCAAAGATATTGTGCCCGTTGGATAAGGGTTGAGGTGCTAAATGGTGACCGGTTCTCGCCGTGAACACGTGCTTCCCAACTGCGCTGGTCTTGCCATTTTCCGGCCCAAAAACCACGTCGGACCCTTCATAATGGGGTTCAAAGTTTGCCACATCTTTTGCGGTACCTGTGGTGCGCCCTGACCAAGCGGCTTCGAAGGCTTTCTTATCTTTTTTTGGATCGAAATCACGGAGAAATTCGCGGTCGGTTTCGATGTAGTTTTCGATATAGTCGCGGGCGGTGGATTCAAATACCGGGCGGCGTTCCTGATCATAGCTATCAAGTAGCTCTGGGCCACCCCAGCCCTGAAGCACCGCAGCCAGTTTCCAACCAAGATTTCGGGCATCTTCAAACCCTGTATTAATGCCGAAACCACCATATGGTGGATGACTGTGAGCTGCATCGCCTGCCAGAAATACCCTGGAATTTTTGTAGTTTTCCGCGATCGATACGCGCAAATCCCAAAATCCTACCCGTTCGATATCCAGGTCGAATTCCTTGCCTACGGCTTTATGCAAATAGGCTTTGAAATCGAAATTATCTTTTGTGGTTCCGCGAGGAACGGAGGCATGGAAAAACCAGTTCGTACCCAAATCTACCCGACCGAAAAACAGCCAGTATCCTTCCTGTTCAGGGCTTAGAACATTGTAAAAAGATTTGCCGGGATATCGTTCGAGGAGCTCATGCAATGCTTCGGATTTGAAGACCAGAAGCACCATTAATTTATCGTGATTGGACATGGATTGGACAATGCCGGAGCCTTCACGCACTACCGAGTTACTTCCATCTGAGCCAACCAGATATTTGCCGGTAATCTTCTTGATCTCATTGGTTGAGCGGCTTTGGATTTCTGCAGTTACCTTGCCGTCACTCTCCTCAATCGCCTTTGCATCCCATCCGATGAACTGATCAACGCTTTCAAGTTCATCTACCCGGCGGCGCAAAACCTGCTCGGTTGCGTATTGAGGCAAGCGTTCATTGTCGGTGAAATAATAAGGGCGCACGGCTTCGCGCATTAGCCAATCATGGTGATAATCGGTGAGCAGAGTACCATAGCATGTCATGCCGCCACGGTCCGACTCGCGCGGGACAGTGCGGGCTGCGCGAATTTCATCTTCAACACCCCAAAAGTGGAAATGTTCGGTGGTACGCTGGGTTAGATTCTGGCCTTTTGGAATGAGCTGCGGAGCATCATAACGTTCCACCACTGCGGTACGAATACCGCGCTGGCCAAGTTCAATTGCCAGCCCCATACCAACAGGGCCTCCACCGATAATAACCACATCATATTGCGCTGATTCTGACATCATATCCCTCGCCTAAAAATTCTAACCGTGCAAATTCATCATCTAACATACTGAAAAAAGTGATGTTTAGATTCGAACGAACATACAAAACAGATAGCATCGTTTCGTTGGAAAACTAAAACACTTAACAAATTCACTAATAGACTTTCTATATGTTTGGATGCATGGGAACAATATATTTTATAGCAAAAATGCAAATAAACAGCGGCATCAACAAATCCATGTTTGCTTGATCTGTGGCAGCCTTAATTGACTAGCCTTCATCAGGAAATCAATCGACAAGCAAACGGTTTCATGAAACCATAATTGGAATATGATGCCCTGATTGCATGGAGGCCTGACGGTTGAAAAATACAAATTCCGAGACCCGAAAAAAAGTTGCCATCATAGGTGCTGGAATTATTGGTGTCTCCACAGCCATCTGGTTGCAGCGGGATGGCCATGATGTGGTTTTGATTGATCTGGAAGGCCCTGCCGCCGGCGCTTCCTTTGGCAATGGCGGGGTTTTGGCGGCCAGTGCAGTCATTCCCGTAAACGAGCCGGGTATGCTGAAACATGCACCCGGCATGTTGATGCGTGCCGACAGCCCGTTATTCCTGCGATGGTCTTATTTACCCAAACTATTGCCTTGGCTGTTGCGCTATCTTTCCCGCGCCAATGTTAAAGATACCCGAAGTGCAGTCAAAGCACTGAGCGCGATACTCCATGATAGCTACGAACAACATCTGGCACTTGCCAGCGGAACCGGCGCAGAAAAATGGCTCAAGCCATCTGACTATGTATTTGTCTATGATAGTCGCGCCGATTTTGAGAAAGAACGGTTTGGCTGGGACTTGCGCAAGGAGTGTGGTTTTGAATGGGACGAGTTCGACGCGGACACGTTAAACGCTTATGACCCTGTTTTTTCCAACGACAAAAAGTTCGCCATCCGCCTAACCAATCATGGGTATATTACTGACCCTGGAAAATATGTTTGCGCATTGGCGGATCACGTAAAATCCGAGGGTGGCGAAATCGTTATTGCGAAGGCGCTGGACGTGGAAAGCGATCAGGGAAAAGTAGTTGGGGTTCGCACCAGCGAAGGCTTGGTTGCCTGTGATCATGTCGTACTTGCCGCAGGTGTTTGGTCTGGACCGCTAGCCAAAAAATTCGGAGTGAACGTCCCACTTGAAAGCGAGCGCGGATATCACATCGAATTGGTCAACCCGTCCGTAATGCCTAAATCTCCGATTATGCTTGTATCAGGAAAATTTGTAGTCACGCCGATGGAAGGTCGTCTGCGCTGTGCGGGAATTGTTGAATTTGGCGGGCTGGACGCTCCCCCAAGCAAGGCACCGTTTGCGCTGTTGAAGAAGCAAATTCTTCAGGCAATTCCTGGCATCAAATATGATGAAATTATCGAGTGGATGGGGCATCGGCCGGCGACGGTAGATTCTGTTCCGGTGATAGGTCCGGTTAACAAGGAGAATTCGATATTTGCGGCATTTGGGCACCAACATATTGGTTTAACCGGAGGGCCAAAAACCGGACGCATGATCGCTGATATGATTGAAAACAGAAAGAGTAATATTGATCTCTCCCCTTATAAAGTTTCGCGGTTCGATCAGTAGGGCGTGAGCCTAAGACCTACGTTTCATTGCTAAACAATCTGCAAGCCTGACCAGTCAGTGTCGCAATATATGAAAATCCGTAGTTGCAACTCATTCGCATTTGCAATTAGGTTGACAGTTTAGAATCATTCTCATAAGGATAGAAACTAGTTCACAGTTTAAGAGACGTCTTATGAAACCCCTTCGATTTTTGATTTGCTCCCTGCTCCTTCTATTTTCCGTAATAAATTCAGCATTGGCTGGAGATAAATTAAAAGCGATCACCACCTTCACAGTGATTGCCGATATGGCAGCTAATGTGGCCGGAGATGCTGCAATAGTGGAATCGATTACCAAGCCCGGTGCCGAGATTCACGGATACTCTCCCACCCCGCGCGATATCTTGCGGGCACAGGATGCTGATTTAATTCTTTGGAATGGCCTTAATCTGGAATTGTGGTTCGAACAATTTTTCTCAAACCTCCGCGATGTGCCAAGCGTTACCCTAACAGATGGTGTTGTTCCCATGAGCATTACCGAGGGAGCCTATGACGGCAAACCAAACCCCCATGCCTGGATGTCGCTTGAAAACGCATTTATCTATGTGGACAATATCCGCGATGCATTTTCCAAATACGACCCGAAAAATGCCGAGATTTATAGTGCCAATGCCGAACGCTACAAAGGACAATTAACTACTGCAATCACACCCCTGCGCGACGCCATTCTGGCGGTGCCGGATGACGAACGCTGGCTTGCTACCTGCGAGGGAGCTTTTAGTTATTTGATCCGGGATTATAATATGAAGGAACTCTATTTGTGGCCAATAAATGCCGATCAAACTGGCACGCCGCAGCAAGTTCGCAAGGTTATCGACGGGATACGTGAACATAATATCCGGGCGATCTTTTGTGAAAGCACAGTAAGCAGTGCGCCAGCAGAACAAGTAGCACGAGAGACCGGCGCAATTTTTGGCGGCGTGCTTTATGTGGATTCCCTGACCAAGGCGGATGGCAAAGTACCGACCTATCTCGATCTTCTGCGCGTCACTTCTGAAACCATCGCTGCGGGCCTCACCGGCCAGCCGAAATAGGAAACTCCATGCCCGCACAAAGTTCTGAAACCATCGGCATCAGCATTAAAGACGTAACCGTTACCTACAAGAACGGGCTTACAGCCCTTCATGATGCAAGTTTTGAAATTCCTACCGGCACAATCACCGCACTGGTTGGTGTTAACGGAGCAGGAAAATCTACTATTTTTAAAGCCCTGATGGGGTTTGTTCCCGCTGCCAAAGGCGAAATCTCAATCCTTGGTCATACGGTAAAAGCGGCCCTTAAAAATAACATCGTTGCCTATGTACCTCAGGCCGAAGAGGTAGACTGGTCATTCCCCGTATTGGTGGAAGATGTGGTGATGATGGGGCGCTACGGCCACATGAATTTTATGCGCATCGCAAGAGCCGTAGATCATGAAGCGGTCGCCACCGCACTTGACCGGGTCGGGATGAAAGAATTTCATGATCGCCAGATTGGTGAACTTTCCGGCGGACAAAGAAAAAGAGTTTTCCTGGCGCGAGCCCTGGCTCAGGACAGTCAAGTTATCCTGCTCGACGAGCCCTTTACAGGCGTTGACGTAAAAACCGAAGACGCGATCATCCAGTTACTGGGAGAGATGCGCGATGAGGGGCGGGTAATGCTGGTTGCTACCCACAATCTGGGCTCAGTCCCGGAATTTTGCGATCGCACAGTTTTAGTTAAGGGCACAGTGCTTGCCTATGGACCCACAGAAACCACTTTTACCCAAGCCAATCTTGAGGAAGCCTTTGGCGGCGTGCTGCGCCACTTTGTGCTTGGCGGCAAGGATTTGCACGATGATGATGATACCCGTCAGGTAACTGTGATTACCGATGATGAGCGGCCATTTGTGGTCTATGATGATAAGTCGCAAAAAAAGAATACTGGCTCCAGTGTAGCCAAGGGTGGCAAATGATCGATACGCTGCTGCTGCCCTTCAATTATAATTACATGACCAATGCCATGTGGGTTAGCGCGCTTGTTGGCGGAGTATGCGCATTCCTATCGGCATATTTGATGCTAAAGGGCTGGTCGTTGATTGGCGATGCGCTCAGCCACTCCATCGTGCCCGGTGTGGCAGCCGCTTATATGCTCGGCCTGCCATTTGCATTGGGCGCTTTTGCTGCTGGAGGATTGGCGGCAGGTGCAATGCTGTTTCTCAATCAACGTTCCGGATTGAAAGAAGATGCAATCATCGGATTGATCTTTACCTCTTTCTTCGGGTTGGGATTATTCATGGTCTCGCTCTCGCCAACCTCGGTGAATATCCAGACCATTACACTTGGCAATATTTTGGCCATCACTCCCTATGATACGCTGCAATTGGCAATTATCGGCTTTGTGTCTCTTACGATTCTACTGCTGAAATGGAAAGATTTGATGGTGGTATTCTTTGATGAAAACCACGCCCGTTCCATCGGGTTGAACCCCGACAGGCTCAAAGCCATATTCTTCATTTTGCTATCAGCATCCTGCGTAGCGGCATTGCAAACGGTTGGCGCATTTTTGGTGATCGCCATGGTTGTGACACCCGGAGCCACGGCCTATTTGCTCACCGACCGTTTTCCGAGGCTGTTAATGCTCAGTGTGGCAATCGGTGCCATTACAAGTTTTGTGGGCGCCTATGCCAGCTTTTTCATTGATGGGGCTACGGGCGGCATCATCGTTTGCCTTCAAACATTGCTGTTCTTGTTGGCATTCTTCTTCGCACCTAAACATGGCTATTTCGCTTCACGCAGACGTGCGGCGCAGGCATTGATTGTTGGCGGGGAGGGAAAATCATGATCGAAGAATTACTGTTGCCGTTCCAGTTTAGCTTTATGATCAAGGCCTTCATTATCACGGCAATTATCGCTGTACCGACTGCATTATTATCATGCTATCTGGTGCTTAAAGGCTGGTCACTAATGGGGGATGCCATTAGCCACGCAGTGCTGCCGGGTATCGTGCTTGCCTATATCATCAATATCCCGTTGATCATCGGAGCCTTTGGTGCGGGCATGATCTGCGCGCTGGCGACCGGGTTTTTAAAAGAGAATAGCCGGATCAAACAAGACACCGTCATGGGGGTGGTGTTTTCCGGAATGTTTGGGCTTGGCATTGTGATGTACACCAAAATCGATACGGATGTGCATCTCGATCATATCCTGTTTGGTAATATGCTTGGGGTGAGCGTTGCGGATATTTGGACCACCGGATTAATATCGCTATTTGTTGCCGTATTAATTATCCTGAAACGCCGCGATCTGCTGTTACATGCATTTGATCCAGCACAGGCAAAGGCTGCGGGCTTGCATGTGGGGTTATTACACTACGGTTTGCTGGCCACCCTATCCCTAACGATTGTTGCGACCCTTAAAGCAGTGGGCATTATTCTTGCAATCGGCCTGCTGATTGCACCGGGTGCCATCGCTTTTTTGCTAACCAAACGGTTTGAGACAATGCTGGTGATTGCAACGGTAGTGACAATGATCTCAGGATTTTTGGGCGTCTATTTAAGCTTTTATCTCGACAGCGCACCAGCGCCTACCATCATCTTGATCCTGACTTCAATTTTCATTGTTAGCTTCATCTGGCAGGCAAGGCGTTCAAAGGGCCACACTCAAACTCTGTAAGCCTGACCAATCAAACGAACTCTTCGTATACAAGGGCTATAAATGCCGATAGTGTTAATTGGTGTTTATGTTAAGTTTCTTTTATTAGAAAGCCCAATGATTGCATGGCCTTGCTGGTTGTAAAAATATTCTTCTCGGTTTTTGTTGTGCTGAGTCTTTCCTGGGTAGCGGAGCATGTAAACCCGCGTATTGCCGGAATTCTATCAGGGATGCCAGCTGGGGCGGTGTTGGTGCTGTTTTTTGTGGGCATCCAGTCCGGCCCGGAATTTGCCACTCAATCCGCGCTCTATGCCGTACCCTCTATCGTTGCAACAATATGTTTTGCGATCGGCTATTATTTTGCGTCTCTTTCTAAGAGCCGTCTTGCGCCGCTTTTCAGCTCCCTAATCGGCCTGACCTGCTACTTTATGGTGGCAAGCGTTCTGAGCGTCATAGACTTTAATCTGATTACCGCTGCCACCCTGTCTTTGGTGACGTTGGTTATTGTGGCTTATTTCTTTCACTCCCACGACACCAATAAAATTCAGAGCAGAATTCGCATGACCCTTGGGCATTTGATGTTTCGCGCCGGGATGGCAGCAAGCTTTGTCGTAGGAATTATTACAATTTCCGACCTGATCGGCCCAATATGGTCCGGCCTGTTAATGGGCTTCCCAATGGTGTTCCTGCCATTTCTACTGGTCATTCACATCAGCTATGGCGGCGCTCAAATCCGTACGATCATAAGATCTTTTCCGCTGGGCTTGATTGGCCTGATCTGCTTCTTGATCACGGTTCATAAAACCATACCGGAGTATGGCGTGAACATCGCCATTCTGATCTCGCTTTGCGCAGCAATACTCTATCTCAGCCTATTGAATTTTGCACTCAACAGAATGAAACCAGTTCCTGCAAAAAGTCAGTAATCAGGAATTGCCGCGATCCTGTCGCCATAGCCCAAGTTTTTCCTGGGCTGCACGGTCAGAGAAACTGAACAATACCGCCTCATCATCCGGCTCATGGCTGACCCACTTCCAGCTAGGAACGACGAATATGTCTTTTGGTCCCCATTCAAATGTCTTGCCATCAATGGTGGTCCGGCCGCTTCCTTCTACCGCCACATAAATTGTGGCATCTGTGCTGCGATAGGCAGCGGTTTTGAAACCTTTGGGGATTAATTGCAAAAATGGCGCAATGGTCGGCATGGCATAACCACCATCGACAGGGTTCACGTAGCGCATTTTCAAACCGTGACAAGGATCCCATTCTTGCTGTTTTTTCATGGTCTCCAGCGCTTCGCGGGAACGCACATAAGGATAATTGAAAATCGGCGAAGCCAGACGTTCCTGTTGGTAATCAACCGGCAGCATATTGGCACCAAAGCGAGCCAGACTGTCATTAGTTTGTCGGTTGATAGGCTGTTCATCTTCGCCCAGACTTTCAACAAAGGATGCATCAAACGCCGTAACAATCGGCACGTCCAGACCATCCAGCCAAATCATCGGGTCATCGCCATGATTGCCATGATCATGCCAGGCATTTGGCGGCGTGATGACGAAATCACCGAACTCCATGATGGTGCGTTCGCCATTTACGGATGTATGGGCGCCTGAGCCATCAAGTACAAACCTTAGCGCCGACTGGCTGTGGCGGTGGGAGGGAGCAACCTCATTGGGCAATACCAATTGTAGCCCGGCGTAAAGCGAAGTGGTAATTTGTGACTTGCCGGGTATGCCGGGATTTTCCAAAATCAATACCCGTCGCTCTGCTTCTTTGGCGGTGATTAAACCGCCAGCTTCAAGCAAAAACTGTTTTGCTTCCTCGAAATTCCACAAATGTGGAATACAAGCGCTGGTTGGTTCTGGCGTGATAATATTCGACAGCACCGCCCAAAGCGGTGTCAAAGATTTCTTGGCAATCTTATCATAAAAGGCAAGACGTTCGGGAGTATCTGTACTAGTTTCAGGTGTGGACATAATTTTCTCCTTCACTGTAATTTTGATTTTCTTTAGATGATTTTTCCCAGACTCTTTGCATGCTTTCTGAAAAACCAAACACACTAATCCAGGTTGGATTTATTTGAACTGAAGTCATTGAATATCGCTGCCTCTGCACTTTTGGGTGGCGTCTTTTCATCCAGTTACTACGCCGCCACAAGCAAGAACAACTGGGAATATGTACATATCTTCTTTTTCGTATTCGATTCTCTAGCTGGCCAGTATACCGTTGATTTTTATAAATAAAAGCCTTTACTAAACCTAAGTTTGGTTTAAAGCGACTAATTCATTAGCAGGCCAGCGAGCAATCTGATTGCAATCAGTGCCAACAGACCAAGAATTACCCGATCGAATGTTTGTGGTTTTACTTTTTTCGCCAAGTGAGCACCAAGCGGCATAGCAAGTGAAATTGGGATCACCGCAAACATGCTGAAAAACATACCATCCTGTCGCAATAACCCGCCCTGCCACAAGGCAAGGAGCTGCACCACCGTAAAGATCGTGAACAGAAGAGAGATCGTAACAATGAACACCGGGCGAGGCAGCCGCATGGCATTTAGAAATGTGATCGAGATGGGAGCTGAAAGGCCTGAAGCTCCCTGGAGGAACCCCGCGCCAATGCCAGCGGGTAACGCCAATACTTTTGCGGCCCCCATTTGGATTTTCCACTCAGGCTTGCCAAGGCGGATCGCGATATATCCAAATACCGCAATGGCCAAAAACAAAGAAAGCACATCGCTGGAAAGAGTGGCCAATGTATAAGTGCCAATAAGGATGCCAATCGAGCCACCCAACATTAGTGGAGCCACAAAGGAAACTTCGGGCAAAGAGCTTCGGAACTTCCAGACCTGAAATATGTTGGTGACGATATTGGGAATAAGCATCACCAAAATGGCGAAGTGCACATCAAATAGAAGCACCAGGGCAGGTACGGCTAAAATTGGAGCGCCTGCACCAGTCGCGCCTTTTAGAATGCCTCCCATGCCGAGGCAAATTGTTACCAGTAAGACCTCTGCAAAGAGTTCTCCGCTCACCTGATAATCCCTGCTTCCAGATATACGTGCTTGGTTTCCAGAAAATCATTCAACCCTTCCACCCCGTGCAAACGCCCAAGACCGGATTGACGATAGCCACCGGTTTCGCCTTCGGCAAATAACCGGGTATGGCAATTTAGCCAGATGGTGCCTGCGCGGATGGCGCGGGATACGCGGGTAGCTCGGTTGATATCCTTTGTGAAGACACTTGCTGCCAGTCCGTAACGGGTAGCGTTGGCCATATGCACCGCTTCAGTTTCATCACTGAACTTTTCAAGTGAAGCAATCGGACCAAAGAGTTCTTCCTGCACCAAAGATGATTTCAAATCATCGATTTCAAACAAGGTTGGCGTGATAAAAGCGCCCTCTTCGTTTAGCGGGCTGCCTTTAACAACCAGATTACCTTCGTCACCAGCTTGTTCAATAATGCCTTCAAGCCGGGTCTGATTTGCCTTATCAATCAAGGAGCCCATCTGCGATGAGGCCAAATTTCCAGGGCCTACATTTACCCCCTGAAAAGCCGTGCTCATCTTGGCTTTGAATTCGTCATAGATGCTGTCATGCACCAGAAAGCGGGTGGCGGCGACACAAATTTGTCCGGCCATTACAAGCGAACCATGCAACAACTCGCTAACAGCACTGTCGACATCTGCATCGTCAAATACCACTGCGGGAGCCTTGCCACCAAGTTCAAGGGAAAGCCGTTTGAGCGTGGAAGAAGCACCTTCCATGATACGTCTGCCAGTGGCGCTTGATCCGGTGAACGTGATCACATCCACCTCAGGTGAGGCCACCAGAGCTTCACCAACGACGCTGCCATCTTCATTGACAGAGTTGATGCACCCTTTGGGAAACGACGCACAAGCGGCAATGCATTCCATCACCAGCGCATGAACCATCGGCACTTGCGGCGCAGGCTTGATGATTGCCGTACAACCAGCAGCGATTGCCGGAGCAAGAGAACGAATTAGCAAAGTTACCGGAGCGTTCCATGGAACGATGACGGCGGTAACGCCAGCAGGTTCGCGGTGAAGCAGGGAAATGTTTCCCGGCGCGCTTTCGAAGGTACGCCCGAAAATATTGCGCGCCAGACCGGCGTAGTATCTGGTTTCAGATACTGCGCCAATCATTTCGCCTGTTGCTTCAGCGCGTAATTTTCCATTTTCTGCAACGATCAGATCAATCAGCTCTTCGCGTCTTTTTTCCAATTCGTCGGCAAGTTCAAACAATGCTACAGCACGAAGGCGTGGAGATGCCGCCCAACTGCCTTCGTCAAAAACCCTGCGGGCTTCGGCAATGGCCTGATTTGTTAGTGTGGCATCGCCTGGAAAATACTGGCCCAAAACCTCACCATTGGCGGGGTTAAAGCTGTCACGCAGACCGAGCGATCCTTCGACCCACTCGCCGCCAATAAAATGCTTTGCAATGGCCATCAAAGTTTAATACCTAGCAGCCGTTCTGCATTGCCCTGATAGAGTTTGTAGCGCAGCTCATCGCTGATATCCATATTATCCAATATCTTGATGGTTTCGCGGATATACATTGGGCCGCCTTCTGGGTCGAATGGAGCATCAGACGCAAATAGCACATGATCTTCACCGAAAAACTCGATTGCATGTTCAATTGCTTTTTGCGAACCGAAGGATGCGGTATCGGCGTAGAAATCTTTGAAATATTCCAGATGTGGTTTCTTCAGGCTTGTGCGGGCAACACTCAGGTCGCGGTCAGTTGTGCGTTTGCCCATCTGATCCCAGCCAGCGCCAACACGGCCTTCGAAAAACGGCACCATGCCACCAGCATGGTGGGTGAAAATTTTGAGGCCGGGATTTCGATCGAACAGGCCGGAGAACACCATGCGCGCCATAGCGGCAGAGGTTTCATATGGCCAGCCAAAGGTCCACCAGATTTCATATTCGGAGCGATCTTCTGTCAGATAATCCGAGAAGTTCTGTCCCCGAGCCGGATGCATCCAGACCATTTTTCCAGCTTTTGCCATATATTCAAAGAATGGCTCATATTCCGCTAGATCGAGGGGAGCGCCAGCCACATTGGTATAGATTTGCATGCCAACGGCGCCCAAATCTTCAATTGCACGGCGACATTCTTCAACCATTGCATCTGGATTAGAGATAGGTGCTGTGCCGATAAATCCGGGGAACCTGTCTGGATATTTAGAACAAAGTTCGGCCATAGAATCTGATCCGACACGGCTTAGTTCCAACGCCTGTTCAGGCGTACCGACCATTTCAAGAGCAGGTGCAGCAAGGGAAAGGATTTGCACATAATCCTCACCAAACATATCCATAACTTCGAAACGACGATCAAGATCTGTCATCATTGGCACACCGTTACTGCGTGCAGTAATGGCGGTCATTTCACCAGTGACTTTTCCCAATGCCTCTAAATAGGGTTTGGGCCAAATGTGTGTAAATACGTCGATTTTCTTCATGATATACCTGCCTCCAATGATACCGTTTAAGCAAATCATGGATAAAGATAACATGTTAATTCGTCAATAGAATTCTCACATTATGAGATTTTAGCGCACAAAATCGCTATTTTTTCAGGATAGCAAGTCTCTCGCTGAGCCGGGCAGCGGCAGCTTTTATATCTGACGCAATGGTTATCCTGCTTTCAGGATTCACCCATTCATCGCCAATCGTAATGCTGAGACTTGCAACAGGTGTGCGCCCTGCATCGAACACCGGGCTGGCAAATCCGATCACATCGGAAGTAATTTCTCCTTCGGCAATTGCTACCCCGGCTTTGCGAACTTCGCGCAATCGAAACAAAACATCTTCAACGCTATCGCCAAAACCAACAGAGCGAAAATCTTCCAGACAGGAAACAACCAAAGGCTTTGCCTGCCTATTTGGCAAGAAGGCAAGAATTGCTCTCGAGGTTGAACCACGCCCCAGAGGAATTAGCCTGCCGCGAGGATAAAAAACTTCTGGTGCACCAGTTGTGGACGCGCTTTCCACGCACAAAACTTTGGTGCGATACCAACGCGAAATATAGGAAGTACACGGATACTGAGCCGTCAAACCGGCAAGCTCTGCCTTCGCCTCCAGCACCAATGGATCGGAGCGTCGCAGGAGAAAATCCATCTCCACAATCTTTGGTCCGAGCGTAAACCCCGCATTGTTGATGTTGGCCAACATGCCGTTTTCACGCAAGGTTTTTAGATAGCGGTAAAGTGTCGGGCGCGAATAGCCGAGCTCGACCATCATTTCTTCTGATGTCCATTCTAGCCGGTTTTCATTGAACAGGTCGAGAACCGCAAGCATGCGCTCCAGAGAATTTGAGTCACCCAATTTATTGATACCACTGTTCCGCTCAAATCGAGCGTTTTGCTCTGGTGAGCTTTAAAAGCCTGAACTATGATAATAACGGGTTAGAAAACATTATCAAGGACATGAAAACTTTCATGAATGAAACCAGACCACAAACAGGTGCACAAGCAGTATTGATGACACTAAAAGCGCAAGGAGTAGATTATCTTTTTGCCAATGCGGGAACAGATTTCCCCTCAATTATCGAATCACTTGCCACAAATGGAGACATGGTTCCAAAACCAATAACGATTCCGCATGAAACTGCGGCCGTTGCCATGGCCCATGGCTATTATCTGGTGAGTGGCAAGCCTCAGGCAGTTATGGT
>JAESUH010000176.1 GCA_016763155.1 Rhizobiaceae bacterium | reverse complement strand
TGCCGCGTGATGCTTCACGAATGTTGGTGGTGTGTTCGGGTGAACAATTATATGAGCGCAAAACGGGCGATCTTGCAGATTTATTGCGTCCGGGTGATGCGTTGGTGTTCAATGATACACGGGTAATTCCTGCCCAATTGAACGGTATACGCGAACGCGATGGCTCCACCGCCCAAATTGCGGTGACCCTTCATATGCGGCTCTCCGGCGATAGCTGGGCTGCCTTCGTAAAAGGGGCAAAGAAGCTGAAAGTCGCAGACCGGGTTTCCTTTGGCGGCGGGGCGCTTTGGGCAAGCGTTGTTGAAAAAGGCGATGCTGGGGAAGTTACCTTCAAATTTGATGTGGGTGATGATGCGCTGGATGAGGCGCTGGTTAATGTGGGGCAAGTGCCTTTACCGCCATATATTGCCTCCAAACGGGCCATTGATGGTCGCGATGATACGGACTACCAGACAATTTATGCGGATGAAAAAGGGGCCGTTGCAGCCCCTACGGCAGGCTTGCACTTTACGCCTGAATTGTTTGAAAAGCTGGAAGCACGCGGCGTATCCAAGCACTTTGTTACCCTGCATGTGGGGGCTGGAACATTTCTCCCAGTGAAAGTGGACGATACCAAAGACCATAAAATGCACTCGGAATGGGGCGTTGTCAGTGCTGAAACGGCTGATGCTCTCAATGCTGTTCGCTCGAACGGTGGGCGTATCGTATCGGTTGGAACGACGTCATTGCGACTATTGGAAAGTGCAGCGGATGAAGCTGGTCTGGTGCAACCCTGGAGCGGTGCAACGGATATCTTCATTACGCCGGGCTACAGTTTTCGTGCCGTAGACCTGTTGATGACCAATTTTCATTTGCCGAAATCGACCTTATTTATGCTGGTCTCAGCCTTTGCGGGATCAGATGAAATGCGTGAAGCGTATCACCATGCGATTGAAAATGACTTTCGGTTTTATTCATATGGTGATAGCAGCTTGCTGACCTTAAAGGACCAAGACTAATGGCAAGTGATACATTTAAATTTGACCTGATTAAAACCGATGGCAAAGCCAGACGTGGTTTGATTTCCATGCCTCGCGGAGAGGTTCGCACTCCAGCGTTCATGCCGGTTGGAACCGCTGGTACCGTCAAGGCCATGTATCTGGATCAGGTGCGTGATCTGGGTGCCGATGTAATTTTAGGCAACACCTATCATTTGATGTTGCGTCCGGGAGCAGAACGGGTTGCCAGGCTTGGTGGCTTGCATAAATTTATCGGTTGGAAACACCCTATCCTTACGGATTCAGGCGGGTTTCAGGTGATGTCTTTGTCCAAGCTGCGCAAGCTGAATGAAAAGGGTGTGACTTTTAGATCTCACGTGGATGGGCAGTCATATGAATTGACGCCAGAGCGTTCGATTGAAATTCAAATGCTGCTTGGTGCAGATATTCAAATGCAGTTGGACGAGTGCATAGCGCTGCCGGCGGAACGTTCTGAGATCGAACGCGCCATGGAGCTTTCCCTGCGCTGGGCGGAGCGTTCGGCGATCGCTTTTGGTGATCAGCCGGAAAAGGCGATGTTTGGCATAGTGCAAGGGGGCGATTTGCCGGATTTGCGCATTCGTTCTGCTGAAGCGTTAGCGGCGATGGATTTGAAGGGCTATTCAATCGGTGGGCTTGCCGTTGGTGAGCCACAGGAAGTGATGCTGGCAACGCTTGCAGAAACCTGCCCTGTATTGCCGGTAGAAAAGCCGCGTTACCTCATGGGCGTTGGTACACCTGATGATTTGCTGAAATGCGTCGGGCAGGGTGTGGATATGTTTGATTGTGTCATGCCCACAAGGGCAGGGCGTCACGGCCTTGCCTATACAAGGTTTGGTAAAATCAATTTACGTAATGCCCGCCATGCGGAAGATCATAGGCCGCTGGATGAACAGTCCACTTGTCCTGCTACCAAAGATTACTCCCGCGCATATCTTCATCATCTGGTGCGTTCTAATGAAGCGCTGGGCGGTATGTTGTTGAGCTGGAATAATCTGCATTACTACCAACAATTGATGCAGGGAATGCGCGATGCCATTGAGGCAGGGCGGTTTGAAGATTTTTCTGCCGAGACGACCGAGCGTTGGATAAAAGGTGATATCGAACGCTTGTAATGGTTGCGTGACTGGACTTTCCCCTCACGGAGGTTCATACACAAAATATGTATAATCCAACTATTTGGTCTGGAAAATGAAAACATTCTTGCAATTTTTTACGTGGTGGAACGGCTCAACCTGGGGCACACGTTTTTTTACCTGGCGTAAGGGTACACGCGTTGGCGAAGATGAATTCGGTAATGTGTATTATACTGGCGATGGCGGCAAACGTTGGGTCCAATATGCAGGCTATGCAGAAGCAAGCAGCATCCCTGCCGGTTGGCACGGCTGGATGCATCACCGCACGGATGTTTCTCCTGCTGACGAGACCTATGAGCCGCGCGAATGGGAACTTTCTCATAAGCCTAATATGACTGGAAGTTCCGAGGCATATTTGCCTAAAGGTTCCCAATCAAATACTGCATCTCGCCCACAGGTTACAGGCGATTATGATGCGTGGACACCGTAAGCCAATCTAAAGAAATCGAATGGATATGGCTGATACTCAATCCTGGAATACAAAGAGTTATCAAAGCGATGCGGGATTCGTATCTGTTCTTGGTGCTGGTGTGGTCGAATGGCTTGACCTGCAGGCTGGTGAACGGATTCTAGACCTTGGTTGTGGTGATGGGGTGCTTACCCGCAGTCTGGTTGAGGCCGGAGCTGAAGTTGTGGGCGTTGATTCCAGTGAGAGTTTTATTCAAACCGCCAAAGCCAGCGGCCTTGATGCCCGGTTAATGGATGGGCAGGTGCTTGAATTCAATCATGAATTTGATGCTGTATTTACCAGTGCGGCTCTGCACTGGATGCTGGAGCCTGAACTGGTTCTTTCCGGAGTTGTCAAATCCTTGAAGCCCCACGGCCGGTTTGTTGGTGAGTTTGGCGCATTTGGCAATGTTGGGGCAATTGTTGCAGCCATGCGCGCTGTCGGGAAATCAATGGGCGGCGATGTTTCTCTCGCCTTTCCGTGCTTTTTTCCAACTGTTGAGCAATATTCGGAACTACTAAAACAGCATGGGTTTGAGATTGACGAGATCATCAGTTTTGCCCGCCCAACTCCTGTTCCAAATGGTATTAAGCCATGGCTCAAGGTCATGGGCGGGGCATTTTTCAGGCAATTTGGCGAGAAGGAAGACGAGGCTTACGACCTGGTGATTGATGCCTTGAGGCCAAGCTTGCAGGATTATCAGGGTAACTGGACGGCAGATTATGTGCGCCTAAGATTCAGGGCACATTTGTGATTTACCAAACCTATCCCCAAGCGCCTTTTGTCTGCCCGAATCTCGTGCTAAGTAAGGCTAACGGGGACGGTGAAAACCACATAGAATGCGGCTTAATATATGAAATTGACTAGTTTAGCGGCCAAATGCGCGCTTGCGGCATCATTGGCTTGGGGACTGTGGTTTGCACCGTCGTTTGCGATGGCAGAACGCATTAGCAATAAGGTTGCGGTGTTGTCGGGGCTCGACAAAATCACCGGACGTATCATTTCGTTTGATGTCTATGTAAATGAAACCGTGCAATTTGGGGCGTTACAGGTAACGCCTAGGGTTTGTTATTCCCGGCCTGTTACAGAAAAGCCTAAAACTACCGGGTTTTTGGAAGTGGATGAGATCACGCTGGATCGTAAAATTCGCCGGATATTTACCGGTTGGATGTTTGCAGACAGTCCGGGGCTGAACGCAATTGAGCATCCGGTTTATGATATCTGGCTCAAAGACTGCAAAATGACCTCGGATGTGGCTCCGCCTTCATAGGCGAAGAAGTTCGCATCAACCGAAATGGCATTTTCCAGCAATTCGCGATAATCATCGCGCGGAATTTCCACTACGCCGAAACGTTCCAGATGCTCTGTGGTGAATTGGGTGTCGAGCAGGCGGAAATTCCCCTGTTTCAGGCGATAAACCAGATGAATCAGTGCAAATTTTGAAGCATCAGTGCGTTTGGAAAACATGCTTTCGCCGAAAAATGCTCCTCCTAGAGATACTCCGTATAGGCCACCCACTAATTTGCCCTCGTGCCACGTTTCAACGCTGTGGCAGTGGCCCATTTCGAACAATTCGGAATAGAGATTACGAATGCGCTGGTTGATCCATGTGCCATCACGCTCTATGCCTTCGCCTGCACAAGCGGCTACCACTTCTTCAAAATTTGAATCAACTCTCACCTCGAAATCATTGCGGCGAAACGATTTTTTCAAACTACGGGGTATGTGAAAATTGTTTAGCGGAAGAATGCCACGCATCTCCGGCTCGACCCAAAACATGCCCGGATCGTCCACCGATTCAGCCATGGGAAAGATGCCAATGGAATAAGCTTTCAGCAACAGCTGCGGCGTGATTTCTACGAGAATATCGTTGGAATTGGTCACGTTGGCTTTGTTTCTGCCTGAGCGGGGCTATTTCTCGCCATTATCAGGGTTGTCTGGTCATGATAACTTATTGTCATCATCTCTTCATAACCGCATTTATGAGCGACGTGTTGAGAGGCCTTATGTTCAGGCGCGAACATGCAGAAGGTTTTTGAGGCGATGATGTGAGTATCTGCCCATTCAATGGCAGCTTTCACGGTTTCGGTTGCGATGCCACGCCCGTGGGCGCTTGTGGCTAGAACCCAACCAATTTCAGGCAAATCATCCAATTCTGGTGCAATGTTCCGTTTCTTGTCACCAAGGCCAACCTGACCGAGGAATTTGCCTGTTTGTTTATCTTCGATAATCCAGCCGCCATATCCTAATGCGTGCCAATGCCCGATATTGCGCAGCAATCGTGCCCATGATTCTTCAAAAGTTGAAGGTTTTCCGGTAATAAATTCGACAACCTTCGGATCAGCCCACATTTTTGCACTGGCTTCAAAGTCTTGCAACTGAGGACAACGCATTATTGTGCGGGCAGTTTCCAGTATTGGCGGGGTGAAATTGGCAGGTGTCTTGGACATTTTAAGCTGCCTCCCTAGTTGGCAGCCCTATTTGGCTTCCAGATATTTTTCCAGCCAATGGATATCGTAATTTCCGGCAATAATATCCGGGTTAGTCACCAGATCCTGAAATAGCGGAATGGTGGTTTCGATGCCGTCTACCACGAATTCATCGAGTGCCCGGCGCAGACGCATGAGGCATTCCGGGCGATTTCTGCCGTGTACGATCAATTTGCCGATAAGGCTGTCGTAATAGGGCGGGATTTTATAGCCCTGATAGATGCCGGAATCCAACCGCACTCCCAGACCACCGGGAGGGTGGTAATAATCGATGGTGCCGGGGGATGGCACGAAAGTTCTCGGGTGTTCAGCGTTGATGCGGCATTCGATGGCGTGGCCGAGGAACGGAATTTCGTCCTGCGTCATCGACAGGCCTTCGCCTGCTGCGATGCGTAATTGTTCGTTGACCAAATCGATGCGAGTGATCATCTCGGTGATGGTGTGTTCCACCTGCAGGCGGGTGTTCATTTCGATGAAATAGAATTCGCCGTTTTCGTACAAGAATTCGATGGTGCCTGCACCTGAATATTTCAGGCCGCGAATGGCGCTGGCGCAAATTTCTCCGATTTCACTGCGTTGCTTATCGGTGAGAATGGGGGAGGTTGCTTCTTCCCACATTTTTTGGTGACGCCGCTGCAATGAGCAATCGCGCTCACCAAGGTGGACGCCGCCGCCTTTGCCATCGCCGAGAACCTGAATTTCGATGTGGCGCGGTGTGGCCAGATATTTTTCGATATAAACCGTATCATCGCCGAAAGCAGCAGCGGCCTCGGTACGGGCCATATGTAGCGCATTGCCGATTTCGTCATCGGAGTTGGCGACCTTCATGCCGCGTCCACCGCCGCCAGAAGCTGCTTTGATGATGACCGGATAGCCGATTTCTTTTGCTATTCTTTTAGCATCGCTTTCGTCTGTAACTTCGCCTTCGGAGCCGGGAACGACGGGAATGCCCAAGCGTTTTGCGGTTTTCTTGGCTTCAATTTTATCGCCCATGATGCGGATATGTTCTGCACTTGGGCCGATGAAAGTGATTTTATGCTCTTCCAGAATTTCCGCAAATTTGGCATTCTCGGAGAGGAAACCGTAGCCCGGATGGATTGCGTCCGCTCCGGTGATTTCGCAGGCTGCCAGAATTTCATGGATGTTCAGATAGCTGTCTTTGGCGGCTGGAGGGCCGATGCACACGCTTTCGTCGGCAAGGCGTACATGCATGGCATCTTCGTCAGCTGTGGAATGGACAGCGACCGTGCCGATATCCAGTTCCTTACAGGCGCGCAGGATGCGTAGTGCGATTTCGCCGCGATTGGCAATGAGGACTTTTTTAAACATAAGGGCTTGCGTCCGACTTTGCTTATTCGATTGTCATGAGAGCTTCGCCATATTCCACCGGCTGGCTGTCTTCCACCAAAATGGCGGTGACTTTGCCGCTGTGCGGGGAAGGAATCTGGTTCATGGTCTTCATGGCTTCGATGATTAGGATGGTGTCGCCTTTTTTGACGGTGTCGCCGACTTTTACATAGGCGTCGGTGCCCGGGGCGGGGGATAGATAAGCCGTTCCAACCATTGGAGAGGTGACCGCACCCTCAGCGGAAGCAGGCGTTGCTGCTGGTGTGCTGGAAGGGGGTGCTGCTGCAACAGGTGCCGTAGCGGCTATCTGCACAGGTGCAGCCACGGCTTGAACCGGATTTTGGCGCGAAACGCGAATGCGCAGATCGTCCTGTTCAATTTCGATTTCTGTTAGATCGGTATCCGTCAGGATTGCCGCCAGATCTCTGACCAGATCTGTGTCTATGGTTTTTACGCCTGATTTTGATTTTTTGTCTGTCATATTCCCAGTCCTGCAGATGCCCTGCAATTGGCTTTGATTGTTCCAGCGTTAGCAATGATGTTAAGCAAAATTATGGTGCCTAGCCAAGCTGAAAGTTTTGTCGATTATACAGGGCTGAATCGCCACAGGAAAGCGCAAGTTTGCGCCATTGGCAAACAGTGCTCACTTTCCACAGACAATATTGCTTTTATTGCTAATTTTGGCCTAATTCGTGCCGATTTTGTCGATTCTTGCTTTTAACTGGGCATAGCCGACGGCACCGAAAATCACATCATTTCCGATGATATAAGAAGGGGTTCCGGTAATGGCCAAGCCATCTGCCAGTTCATAGACTTCGCGCATGGCGGCAACGATATAGGGTTTTTCCATTTCGGCGGCCAATTCAGCGTCACCGACGCCAAGGGATAAAGCGAGTTCGGCTGCTACTTTGCCGTTTTTTCTGCCACGTTTTCCCAATAGTTCGGTGTGGAACTGTTCAACTTTGTCCGGCATCAGTGTGGAAAATGCGAGGCTGACGCGGTGCGCCTGAACGGAGGCTTCGCCAAGAACCGGGAACTCCTTCAATATAAAGCGGACGTTTTTATCTTCTTTGACGAAGCGGTTCATGTCGGCGAGCGCGCGTTGGCAAAAGCCGCAATTATAGTCAAAAAACTCAACTATTGTGATCGGGGCATCAGGATTGCCGATTTCCATCTGGTGTTTGGAATTGTAGATCAAATCGTGCTTGTCGGCGAGCGTGCGTTTTTGGGCTGTGGCAGTTTCAAGCTTTTGCTTGGCTTCCAATGCCTGTTGCACTTCGATGAAAATTTCCGGGTTTTTCAAAAGATATTCCCGGATGATGGTTTCCACCTCGCTTTTATCTTTTGTATCAAGCGCAAAACTTGGGTCGGGTAATCCAAAGAAGGAAAAGACAAGGCCGATTGCTATAAGCACAGCCTTTGATTTCGTCAGTTTTGGGAATTTCATCAATTTCTCCTGAGCGATTGAACTGGTTTCGCTGTTTCATCCATAAATTGTTAGCCTTTAATAGGCTTATAATCCAAAATATCCTGAAGACGAAGCCATTGTGGCGTTCCTCTCTTCAATTTTGGTTGAGCTCGATGGGCAAAGTTTTTCGCCTGCTTGAGCTTTCCCTGCATATATTTCTCCTCGGCGCTGGCTGCAATGGCTAATGTTGTTTTACCTTGCCTTGCATAAGCACGAGCCAGATGACCGTAGCCATCGGCAGAATTTCTGTCGCGGGATATTCCGGCCTTCAATTCCTTGATGGCGGCCACCAGCAATTTGGGATTATTGGTTTCCAGATAAGCGTGGCCCAATTGGATGCGCAACAGGCCTGATTTATATTTATCGAGCTTGATGGCTCGTTTGAAAGGCTTGATGGAGGCTGCAGCCTTTCCCGAGTGCAGCAACATTTCGCCTTTTAATTCATAAAGATAGGCATTCTTAGGTTGTTGTTTTATCAGGGCGTTTATTTTGGGCAATGCACGTCTTGGTGAGCCTGTGAGATAGGTTGTGATGGCATCGCCATAACGGGCTGGCGCGCCGTTGAGGTTCTTGGAGAATAAGGCGCGGACTGCTCTGGCGCCGCCCGTATAGGCCGCAATTTTTGCCCGCATCATATCGTGGCGTAATTGCAGGGAGGGGGAATCCTTTTTATTGGCATATTTGCTTTTCGCGACCAGCCGTTTAAGCAGCGCGATGCGCTCACGCGGCAAAGGGTGGCTTCGAGTGTAAGCATTTTGGGAACTACTGGAGAAAAGCTCATTGCGGGCAAATCCCTCAAAAGTCTTAATCATGCCACGGGAGGATTGGCCGGATTTGTTGAGCAGTTTAATTGCTGTGTTATCGGCGGCCATTTCTTCAGAACGTTGGTATGAAAGCAGGCTTCTGCGGATTGCGTGCTGGCTGCCAAGTAGGATGGCACTACCTGCGGCACCGCCGCCGTCTCCGCCGGTAATCATTGCGCCTGCACCCAGTATTGCGCCAAGCACTGACATGATTTTTGCTTTTTCGAGCTGTTCATGCATGCGCACGGAATGATGCCCGACCAAATGCCCGGTCTCGTGGGCAATAACCCCGATGATCTCGTTTGGGGTTTTTGCCGTGGTTAGCGCGCCAGTGAAAATGAACATGCGGGTGCCGGTTACAAAGGCATTGAATTCCCGTCGGTTGATGATGAATATATCGACGGAGTTGCGGCCCAGCCCTGCTGCTTTGAAAATCGGTGCCGTATAATCTTTAAGCAAGCCTTCGATTTCCGCGTCACGAATGAGCGGTAGATTTTGACGTTTTTTCTGAGCGGCAGCCATATCAATGCCGATCGAGAATAGCAGCGCTAGTCCAACGAGAATGGCGATAATTTTTTTATAAGAAACAAATGTGTTTGTGTCTGAAATCAATAGCTTGATCGGGGGCATGGTCGGGATTTATCCAGATAATAGGAATAGGTGTCGAAAAATATTGCTTGAGTGATTTAAAAAATGCATTGGTATCATGGTTTTTGTGGGACATGCGGGGTAGTTTTCGCAATTCTCACACTGACCTATATTGGATTCTATCGGCAAAGTTTAACTTATGAAACCCTCATCACGTAGTATTGTAGAGCCCTTCCGCGCCATGCAGATTGTTGCAGAAGCTGGAAAGTTGACCAAGGCTGGTAAGGATATCGTGCTGATGTGCGTTGGTCAGCCCGGTGCTCCGGCACCAAGTCCTGCGCGGGAGGCTGCTACCAAGGCCATTGCTGTTGGAAAAATTGGCTATACGGATGCGGCCGGTATCGGGCCGTTGCGGCAGCGTATCGCACTATATTATCAGGAGCGGTACGGGGTTAGCGTCAATCCAGACTGTATTTTCGTTACTACGGGTTCATCGGCGGGGTTCAGTCTTTCTTTTCTATCGGCGTTTGATCCCGGCGACCGGGTGGTTATTCCCAGCCCGGGCTATCCGGCCTATCGCAATATTTTAAAAAGTCTGTCGCTGGTGCCTGTGGAAATTGAAACCACTGCCGATTCTGACTGGGTTATTTCGCCGGAAATGCTGATAGAAGAGCATCAAAAAATGCCGGTTGATGGTGTTTTGATTGCAAATCCCAACAATCCCAATGGTACGATGATGACGCCGGAGGATTTTGAGCGGTTGGTCAAGGTCTGTAAAGAGCATTCGATCACGCTGATTTCAGATGAAATCTATCACGGGCTTACTTATGACAAGCGCGAGGTGACGGCGCTGGAATTTGATGATGATCTGTTTGTCATCAATTCATTTTCCAAATATTTTTGCATGACGGGTTGGCGTATTGGCTGGATGATTGTGCCTGAAAATATGGTGGAGACCATTGAGCGCTTGCAGCAAAATAATTTCATTTGTGCGCCGGAAATCTCGCAAATTGCGGCGCTTGCAGCTTTTGATGGGCTTGATGAGATGGAAGAGGTCAAGCAAGGCTATCTCAGCAACCGGAAATATGTGCTTGAGGAATTAAAAGCCATCGGGATTAGCGAAATCCAGCCGATAGACGGGGCGTTTTATGCCTATTTTAATGTGAGCGGGCTGCTGAATACTACCGGTTGCAATGACAGTATGCAGCTTGCCAATCGTATTCTTCACGAAGCGGGCGTAGCGCTCACGCCGGGAATTGACTTTGATTCCAAGCGCGGTGGAGACTGGATGCGGCTTTCCTTTGCTTGCGAGGAGAGCCAATTGATTGAAGGATTTTCTCGCCTGAAAAACTGGCTTAAGGAAATTGCCTGACTTGGTTTTGTGGTGTGCCTGAATTAGTTTTGTGAAGTGATTGAATGACCCGATATTTTCCTGCTTTTTTTGTTGTTTTATGGTCGACCGGTTTTATCGGCGCTCGCATGGGCATGCCTTATGCAGAGCCTGCTTCGTTTTTAAGTCTGCGTTACGTGTTGGCAATTGCGCTTTTGGGTGGGCTGGTACTTGTAACTCAAATGACAAAGAATCCCGCGAAATGGCCTAGTTGGCGGTTGGTTGGCCATTCAATTGTCGTCGGCATCTTCTTGCACGGGCTTTATCTTGGCGGCGTGTTCTGGGCAATTGATCAAGGTCTGTCGGCTGGAATTTCTGCAATGATCATCGGTTTGCAACCGCTTATTGTGGCGCTCCTTGCCGGGCTTGTGCTTGGCGAGAAGGTGAATATGCGTAACTGGCTGGGATTGCTCATTGGCGTGGTGGGGCTCGGGCTTGTTATTCTGCCGAAGATGGAATTTACCGGGAGCGGTGTTATGCTAGTGCCGGTGCTTGTTGTGATGATGGCAATGTTTGCCTCGACCTTTGCCACGATCTATCAAAAGAAATTTGCAACGAACATCGATGTGCGCACAGGAACGTTCTGGCAATATATTGGCGCGCTTATTCCCTCAGCTATCTATGCGTCACTGTTTGAGACTTTTACCTTCGATTGGACGGGAGAGTTGATATTTGCGCTGGTATGGCTGGTTCTGGTTTTATCCATTGCCGGGGTTTTCATGCTCCTGATGTTAATCCGCGATGGCAGTGTGGCAAAGGTGTCGGCGCTATATTATCTGGTGCCTGCATCAACGGCGATTATTGCCTATTTCTTGTTTGGAGAAACGTTGAACCTGTTGCAATTGTTCGGCATGGCGCTGTGCGCCATAGGTGTGAAATTCGCCTTCGCGAAGGCGAAAACATAATCAAATAAAAAGGGAAAAGGTGAAGGCTTCTGTTGCCAGGTGCCTCCGAACCCCGCCTAACAGTGCGAACCGTAAGGGCTTAATTTGAAGTGTCGAACTGCTTACGCAGCTAGACGAACTTCCGCGTAGTTGTCATTTGCAACTATCGTTATAGCCCGATAACGGTGGTACAATACCGAACGAAAACACAGTCTTTACGCCCTCGTCGATCCTATTTCGCCCCCATCAAAAGCCATCCGGCACTCATTGCGAGATGGTTTTTGGTGGAGGCGCCGGGTACCGCCCCCGGGTCCGATAGGTTTATTACACAGGCAATTTATCGTCATAGTCGGTTGCCCGACACTGTGTATATAGGGTGATAATGAGTGAATTGAAAGCTGTTTGATGATGAAAGAATTTTAAAATTATCAGATATTTCAACAATAAATTCTCTGTGATATGTTCTCATTCGTGCATAACTATACTAAGTGAACATGTGTCCGCTTAAATATGCGGATAATATGTGTTGCAAGTGCGTTATGTGTGGAACGGAATAGAATATGGCAGCAAAGCTTACCAAAAAGCTGGCTAAAAAGTTTCAAAATGAAATCCGGTTCATTAAAGGGCTGGTAGATCAGCCTAAAAGTGTGGGCGCTATATTTCCCACCAGTTCAATCACTGCGCGGCGTATGGCAAAGATTGTTGATTTGAACTCTGGACTGCCAGTTCTTGAGCTTGGGCCAGGTACCGGAGTGATTACCAAAGCCATATTGGAACAGGGTGTTGCAGCCGATCAGCTTTATTCAGTCGAATATTCCGAGAATTTTTTGCCTCATTTGCGTGAAGATTACCCTGAGGTGAATTTCATTCATGGTGATGCATTTGATGTGGATGCGGTTGTCAAAAGTTCAGGAGTTTCACAATTTGATTGTGTTATCTCCGCTCTACCCTTGTTGAACTTTCCAAGTGCGCAAAGAGTTAAGCTGATTGAGGATTTGCTGAAAATTGTGCCTGCAGGGCGGCCTATTATTCAGTTTTCCTATGGCCCGTTTTCACCGGTCGTTGCCAGTGGCGGAAATTATAAAGTGCAGCATTATGGATGGGTGGCGCGCAATTTGCCACCGGCGCAACTGTGGATCTATAGCAGCAAATAGGCCCCTTGTGAGGCTACAGCGTTTCAATTTCGCCCGCTCTCCGCTATCGTAACCTTAGAATCAGAATTGAAATTCAAGAGATAATAATGCGGCAATATCTGGATTTTTTACACCATACGCTGGAAAATGGCACGGATCGTGGAGACCGTACGGGTACGGGGACGCGGTCTGTTTTTGGCCATCAAATGCGGTTTGGCCTGGCTGATGGATTTCCGGTTCTCACCACCAAAAAACTATATCTGCGCGCCATTATTGTTGAATTGCTGTGGTTCTTGAAGGGCGACACCAATATTGCTTTTCTCAAAGATAATAAAGTATCTATCTGGGATGAATGGGCTGATGAAAATGGCGATCTAGGTCCTGTTTATGGCTATCAATGGCGCTCTTGGCCAGATGGGTCTGGTGGACAGATCGACCAGATTGATAACCTCGTTAAATCTCTGAAAAGCAATCCAAATTCCAGACGTCATATCGTAACTGCGTGGAACCCGGCGCAGGTGGATGATATGGCCTTGCCGCCTTGTCATTGCATGTTTCAATTCTATGTGGCGGATGGCAAATTATCGTGCCAGCTTTATCAACGTTCGGCGGATATTTTCCTTGGCGTACCGTTTAATATCGCCTCATATGCATTGCTAACCCAGATGTTGGCGCAGGTTTGCGGGCTGGAAGCTGGTGAGTTCATTCATACGTTTGGCGACGCTCATATTTATCATAACCATTTCGATCAGGTGAGGGAGCAGCTCAGCCGCGACCCCGGCCAATTGCCGGTGATGGAAATTAATGCTGCAAAGCGTGATATTTTCGATTTTGAAATTGGGGATTTTGATCTGCAAAACTATGTGGCGCTGCCTACCATCAAAGCTCCGATTGCTGTTTGAATTAGGGCACTCCTTATGACCAATCCGATTTTATCCATTGTTGTTGCTGTCGCCCAAAACGGGGTGATCGGTTCCAAAGGGGGAATGCCCTGGCGGCTATCAACGGATTTGAAGAGATTTAAGGCGATCACTCTGGGCAAGCCGATTATTATGGGGCGCAAAACCTATGAAAGCATTGGGAAGGCCTTGCCGGGCCGGTTAAATATTGTGGTGTCGCGCTCTGGTTTTTCACCGCCTGACGGGGTTGGAACTGACGGATTAGCGAATGCGATTGAGATTGCCCGTGATTGGGCCGCTGAAAATGATGCGTCAGAGATTTGCATTATCGGTGGTGGACAGATTTATCGCGAGGCGATTGATCTGGTTGACCGGATATATCTCACCCATGTTAATGGTTCGCCGGAAGGGGACACTGTTTTTCCTGAAATTGAGGAAGATAAGTGGCACTCGATTTCCCGAGAAAGCGTTCCGATGGGCGAAAATGACAGTGTAAAAACCGAATTTGCGGTTTATGAGCGCAGAAAATAGCGTTTTCCCCTGTTTTTGACCATTTTTGCTTGCGTTAGCCATTAAAGCAATTAATCACCTAAATGAGATGATCCTGCCGTTGTAAGCTGACGTCAGGATGCATATAACTAATCTATCTGGACCGCCAAAGGTAACTTTGAAATTATGCGGTTGTAAAATTTGAAATACCAAAAGGATATTCAATGCCTTGGAGCAATAAATCTGGCGGTGGCTGGAACGGTGGAAACGGAAACGGCGGCGGCCCTTGGGGCGGAGGAGAACCTCCTCGTGGCGGCGGCGGTGGTGGTGGACAACCACCGGATCTTGAAGACATTATCAAAAAAGGTCAGGAGCAACTGAGACGTGCCATTCCTGGCGGCGGTGGATTTTCACCGTTTGTTGCCCTGATTGTAGTGGCGGTGCTTTCCGGTCTTTATATTGCCAAGTCAGTTTATACGGTTGCCCCGGATGAACTGGGCGTCGAACTTCGCTTCGGTAAGCCGAAGGTAGATGTTTCCGAGCCTGGTCTGCATTTTTACTTCTGGCCATTTGAAACCTACGAGATTGTCAACATTCGTGAAAACCAAATCAATATTGGCAGCAACAGCAGGAACGCGACTAGTGGTCTAATGTTGTCTGGTGACCAAAATATCGTTGATATGGAATTCACCGTACTGTTTCAGGTAGTCAGCCCAAATGACTATCTGTTTAATGTGCGTGATCCTTTAGGCATGGTTGAACAAGTATCTGAAAGCGCGATGCGTGAAGTTGTGGGTCGTCGTCCGGCTCAGGATGTATTCCGTGATGACCGTGCAGGTGTTGCAGCAGAAGTGCTGCAAATTACCCATGATACTCTGGAGCAATACGGTACTGGATTGCAGATTAATGCGATAAACATCCAGGATGTGGCTCCTCCGCGTGAAGTTGCTGATTCTTTTGATGAAGTGCAGCGTGCCGAGCAGGATGAAGATCGTTTTATTGAAGAAGCAAATCGTTATTCCAACCGGATTTTGGGTGCTGCTCGTGGTGAAGCTGCGCAAATCACTGAAGATGCGGCTGCTTATAAAAACCGTGTGGTTGAAGAAGCAAAGGGTGAGGCCCAGCGCTTTATTTCAGTCTACGACCAATATGCAAAGGCGCCTGAGGTAACTCGTAAGCGTCTGTTCCTCGAGACTATGGAATCAGTATTGAAAAGTTCAAATAAAGTTATTTTGGAACAAGAAGGCGGGCAGGGTGTTGTGCCTTATCTACCGCTGCCTGAAATTCAAAAACGGGCTAAAACAGGAGCATCACAATGAGCAATCGTATGCCAGCCATTCTCGTTGCTCTTGCGATCATCGGGTACCTCTTGCTTAATTCCGTCTTTGTCGTGAATGAGCGTGATCAAGCCATTGTTATGCGCTTTGGTGAAATCAAACGGGTGGAAACTACACCTGGTCTTTATTTCAAGATGCCATTTGCAGTCTTTGAAATGGATACTGTTCAAATCATCGAAGATCGCCTTTTGCGGTTTGATCTGGAAAATCTGCGGGTGCAGGTTTCCGGCGGTAAATTCTATGATGTTGATGCCTTCATGACCTATCGTGTGGCTAATGCTCGCCAGTTTCGTAGTCAGGTATCAGGTAGTTTGATCCTTGCTGAACAACGGCTTCGTACCCGTTTGAACTCAGCGTTGCGTCGGGTTTACGGTCTTCGTGGATTTGAAGCTGCATTGTCAAAAGAACGTGCCGATATGATGCGCGAAGTGCGTGAGGAATTGATCCCTGCGGTTGCTGAACTTGGACTGACAATCGAAGATGTGCGCATCAAGCGTACGGAATTGACTGCTGAAGTATCTGATCAGACTTTTGCACGAATGAATGCAGAACGTCTGGCAGAAGCTGAACGTCTACGTGCCCGAGGTAAAGAAGCTGCTCAGCGGATTAAGGCCCGTTCTGATCGTGAAGTGGTTGAAATTACTGCAGCTGCACAGCGTGAGAGCGAAGTGTTGCGTGGTGAAGGCGAAGGCGAACGTAACAGTGTTTTTGCTGATGCATTCAACAGAGACCCTGAATTCTTTGAGTTCTACCGTTCAATGGCTGCCTATCGGGAAGCCCTGGAAGGGTCTGACACGACTATGATATTGTCTCCAAAATCGGAATTTTTCCGTTATTTCACGGATCCGAATGGCAAAACTTCTGCCCAACAATAAACTTAATTTAGTGGCTCGATCCCGATGAATGAATTAATCATCGCGATCGGGCTATTATTGGTTTTTGAGGGGCTTATTTATTCGTTAGTGCCGGGAGGCATGAAGCGAATGGCCGCTGAATTGATGCAAATGCCGGATGCCACTTTGCGGGTGTTTGGCATTGTTATCATGGCAGTCGGCGTTTTGCTGGTCTGGCTGATTAAAGGATAAATGGGGCGCTGAAATTTGATTGCAGAGGCAACTCTGTCCAACGATAAACAGGAGGGTTGGCTTCAATGGTCGTCTCTATCAAGAAAAATAGTATTCTAAAATTTGGTACAATTGCTGTTTTGAGTTTGTCCCTTTCTCTGGGGGCTGTGTTTTCGCCGGGTTCAATTGCCCATGCACAGGGACCAGAATCTGTTGCCGATCTGGCTGAAGGCCTGATGAGTGCGGTGGTGAATATTTCCACTACGCAAAAGGTCAAGCGTAGACGGCCTGCTGCTCCGGTTCCGCGCGTGCCTGAAGGCTCTCCATTTCAAGATTTCTTTGACGAACTGTTTCCAAATGGACGCCCCGGCCCAAATGGTAAAAAACCTGGCTCTCCATTAAAGCCCGGTCAAGCCCCTCGTACAGTCCAGTCTCTTGGCTCAGGCTTTGTGATTGATTCATCCGGTATCATCATTACCAATAATCATGTGATTAATGGTGCTGATGAGATCACCGCCAATTTCAGCGATGGCACACAGCTCACCGCAGTGTTGATCGGCAAGGATGCAAAGACTGATATTGCAGTTCTAAAAGTGAACCCAACCGGTAAACTCAATGCTGTATCCTTCGGTCGCTCCGATAAAGCGCGCATTGGCGATTGGGTAATGGCGATTGGCAACCCCTTTGGCCTTGGCGGTTCGGTATCATTGGGGATTGTTTCTGCCATAGGCCGGGACATTAATTCTGGTCCCTATGACAACTTCATTCAGACCGATGCTGCTATCAACCGGGGAAACTCCGGTGGTCCATTGTTTAACATGGACGGCGAAGTGATCGGCATTAATACAGCTATTATTTCACCATCCGGTGGTTCGATTGGTATCGGATTTTCTATTCCTTCAAAGCTTGCTGCATCCGTTGTGGCTCAGCTTCGCGAATTTGGCGAGACTCGTCGCGGTTGGCTTGGAGTTCAAATCCAGACCGTATCCGACGATATTGCCGAAAGCCTGGGACTGGACAAAGCATCCGGCGCTCTGGTTAGCGGTGTGGTTCGTGATGGACCAGCGGAGAAAAGCGGTTTGAAATCCGGTGATATTATCCTGGAATTTGACGGCAAATTTATTGACACCATGCGGGATCTGCCGCGCATTGTTGCAGAGACCTCAATCGATAAAACCGTTGATGTTTTGGTATTGAGACAGGGAAAACGTACAACAATTGCGGTTACACTTGGTCGTCTTGAAGATGGCGAAAAGAAAGTCGCGGCTATTTCCGACGACGACAAAGGTGATGAAAATCAAACTCCGACAGTAACTATTGTTGGAATTACCGTGCAGGAACTGACAGATGAGATTCGCGAGGCCGACAAGATTGGCTCTGAGATCAAAGGCGTTATCATCTCCAAGGTTGAAGCGGGAAGCCATGCGGAAGAAAAGGGCATCAAATCTGGCGAAATTATAGTCCAGGTCGGTCAGGAACCAGTCTTTGCCGCGCAAGATGTTGCTGATCAGATCAAGCGATTGAGCGGCGAGGGGCGTAAGAACGCCTTGTTGATGGTATCTTCGAAAGCTGGCGATATCCGCTTCGTGGTGGTTCGCATCGAAGGCTAGAACGCCTCATCAAGAAAATTCAGAAAGGGCAGCTTCAGCTGCCCTTTTTTGATTCCCATTGCTGTTTGGTGATTGAATAGACGATGTGTCGTTTCAATTCAGGATGGGTATCTGGAACGTTGGGGTGATCAAAATCTCTCGCCGGAGTGCGCTCCATTCCCAGCTTTTTCATAACGGATTGGGATGGGAAGTTATTCGTCGGGGTGAATGCAACGATTTCGGGTTTGCCGAGGAATTGGAATGCGTACTCCAGCCATGCCGTCGCTGCTTCAGGTGCGTAGCCATTGCCCCAGAATTTGGCATGCAGGCTCCAGCCGATTTCTGTAATTGGTCCAAAAGGGGTTTTAAATCTGGTTTCTGCAATGCCGCAAAAACCCAA
The DNA here is from genome assembly GCA_016763155.1 of Rhizobiaceae bacterium. GTDB lineage: Bacteria > Pseudomonadota > Alphaproteobacteria > Rhizobiales > Rhizobiaceae. The sequence continues at coordinate 7,944 of JAESUH010000176.1, read as the reverse complement.
AAATTCGTTTGTCTCGCGAAGAATGACCGGCCGGAAACCGTAACCAAGTCGTGTCGAATTTTTGACAATATCCGGGAAATATTTCCACACTTTTTCGGGCGAATGAACACCCGGGAAATACTTCATAACAGCGGGTTCACCCCGCAGTCTGATAAATGCCTCTATGTCATCATCGCGCCAATCGCGCAGGATCAGGCGTGGTGTATTCAGGATCAACGGTTCAGCCACATTCTCATCCCACGAAATCTGATTTGCGATATCCTTGCATATATAAAAGCGCGGTCAGATCGCCGTGATTGATGCAATGCTTGGACGCTGCTGCGACTTTTGGTTTCGCATGAAGCGCTACACCGGTTCCGGCAAGCTTCAACATTCCAGGACCCGTTCGGGTCGCTGTCTCCCCGGATGACGATCGAGCAGATCGTGGAGGAGGGGCTCGCGCTGCACCAGCCGGGCCTGTCGCGCGAGGCAACGCGTGAGCGCGTGATCGAGGCACTGCGCGAAGTGGGGCTCGACCGCACCGCGCTGGGGCGCTACCCGCACGAGTTCTCGGGCGGCCAGCGGCAACGCATCGCCATTGCCCGGGTGCTGATCCTGAAACCGCAGGTGCTGGTGCTGGATGAGCCGACTTCTGCACTTGACGTGTCGATTCAGCAGCAGGTGCTGGCTCTGCTGTCACAGCTCCAGCACAAGTACAACCTCAGCTATCTCTTTATCAGTCACGACTTGGCCGTGATTCGCGCCATGGCGCACCGGGTCGTGGTGATGAAGAACGGCGAGGTCGTGGAGTCGGGCGAGACCGAAACGGTGCTCGGCGCACCGCAGCATTCGTATACACGCAAGCTGATGGCGGCGGCCCAGCTAGGTGTGGCTTGATTTGATGTGCGTCGCATCATGCATTGACACGCCGACGTAACATGCGCTGTTTATGCGAAAACCAAGAAACTGGATGCGTTTTTTGCGCTAGTTCGTTGATTTGCAGGCGATTTGAGGGAAATTTGTAACCATCTTTGACATGTCAAGGGCGGCTACTTTAAGATCGCCCGATAAGTTTTTTGGGGGTGGTTCGTCCGCCGCGTGAGGTCTTGGGGAAGACCAGCAGTGCACGCGGCTGGTGCGAGACGGGAGCTTTTCTACTGGCGTGCTTCTTGCGTCCGATCCGCCCTGATGTTTTCACGCTGTCCGGTGTTGTCTTACTCGCCGGTCAGATTTGTCCGATCATCAGGAGAACCAATGCAGCGAACGGTACTTCATTCCCTGGCGCGCGCCGCCGTTGGAATTGCCATTGTCTGCGGTGCGACTGTGTCGAATGGAGTGCTGGCGGATACGGTGTTCAAGGATACCGACGCCCGGATCGATGCCCGTGCAGATGTCACGGACGCGCATCCGGAAGGCAAGCGTGGCTTGCTGTCGTCGATGATGAACTCCACCAGCAATGTCGCCACGAAAGCTGGCGACCTGGTCATGAACGCGCTGGGTCTGATCGGTGTTCGTTATCGCTTCGGCGGTAACAGCCCCGAGTCGGGTCTGGACTGCAGCGGCTTCGTCCGCTACGTGTTCAACGACACCTTCGGCTTCATGTTGCCCCGTCGCTCCGTCGAAATGAGCCAGGTTGGCGCCACGGTTGCGGCGAACGATCTGCGGCCCGGCGATCTGGTGTTCTTCAACACCATGCGCCACACGTTCTCGCACGTCGGCATCTATATTGGCGACAACAAGTTCGTGCACGCGCCGTCCACCGGCAGCAAGATCCGTGTCGATGACATGCGTGCCGCCTACTGGGTGACGCGCTACAACGGTGCCCGCCGTATCGACGATTCGGCGCGTGGCTCGGTCGAGAACACCAGCAACATGATCGAGACGCTCAAGCGTTACGATCCGAATGCCCAAGGCCGCTCGCTTTACGGTGGCTAAGTACGGCGCCTAAGGTTTGCGGCTGCTGAAGCGGCAAATCCCGAAGGCAAAACAAAAAAGGACTGCTCAGGCAGTCCTTTTTTGTTGCGCGCTGTTTGGGGGAGGGTGATGTTCGGGCGCGGCGGGTCGCCGCTTATTGCGTCGCGATGGTTCCGCCCGTCGTCGGACGATTGCGCGCGGCGGCCAGCTTTTCACGCAACGCCCCTAGTACCGCAGACGTGGCCTGCTCGCCAGCCAGGATCGCCCGATTGCGCGACGTGAAATCGCTGCCGCCCATATCCGGCAGGTCGGGCCGGATCACAACGTCGGCGCGCGCCAGCGCCATCTTGTTGATCGACTGCCCCATGATGGCCGTCGTCTGCAGCAGGACACCACTCTGCCCGCCATTTTTCTGACTCGCCGGATCGGCAGAGATATTCACCGCGATCACGAAATCGGCGCCCATCTCGCGGGCGGCATCCACTGGTACCGGCTCCACCAGGCCACCATCGACGTAGTCGTGGCCGCCGATCGCCACCGGCTGGAATACGCCCGGGACACTGCTCGATGCGCGTACCGCCTGACCGGTATTGCCACGCCGGAACAAAATCCGCTCGCCGGTCTTGAGATCCGTGGCAACGATGCCGAGCGGCAGCTTCATCGACTCGATCGGACGATTCTTGACCAGGCGGTTGACGTAGTTCTGCAGCGCCTCGCCCTTGAGCCAGCCGCCGAAGCGTGTGCCGAAGGGCAGGGCCCAGTCGGCGATGGTCGCTTCGTCCATCGTTAGCGCGAGCTTGTTCAACGTAAAGCCATCCATGCCCGACGCGTAGAGTGCCGCTACCACTGAGCCCGCGCTGGTGCCCGTGACGATATCCGGGCGAATTCCCTGGGCTTCGAGCGCCTTGATCACGCCAATGTGCGCGAAGCCACGCGCCGCTCCGCCGCCGAGCGCCAGACCGATGCGGATTGGCCGGGGCGGGTTGGTCGCCACGGGTGGCACGGCGGCAGTGGTGCCGGGGTTTGTCGCGTCCGGCTTGGGGCCGAAGGAGCAGGCTGCCAGCAGCATCGCTGCCGAGGCGCCCAGGAAGTTTCGTCGTTGCATCGAGGGAAGGAGATCTTGCTGGATGTGATGCTGGAGGCCCCGTGGGGGCCCCGCATCGCGTATGGCCGAGTGTCAGACTGGCGGCAGCATAAATGATTCCACGGCGGAGATCGTGTCGGGCAGCGCGTATAATGCAGCATTCCCTGACATCCGGCCTGCGCGCATCCGTGCGCGGGCCTTTTTGTTTCCCCGAACCATGACACAACGCGTCCGCACCCGCTTCGCACCGAGTCCGACCGGCTTCATTCACCTCGGCAATATTCGCTCCGCGTTTTATCCGTGGGCGTTTGCCCGCCGCATGAAGGGCGACTTCATCCTGCGTATCGAGGATACCGACGTCGAGCGTTCGACCGATGTCGCCGTCGACGTCATCCTGGAAAGCATGGCCTGGCTCGATCTGGACATCGACGAAGGCCCCTTCTATCAGATGCAGCGGATGGACCGGTATCGCGAGGTGGTACAGCAGATGCTCGACAACGAGCTGGCTTACCACTGCTATATGAGTACCGAGGAGCTCGACGCCTTGCGCGAAGCGCAGCGTGCTGCTGGCGAAAAGCCGCGGTACAACGGTTTCTGGCGTCCGGAGCCGGGCAAGGTGCTGCCCGAGCCGCCGGCTGGCGTGCAGCCCGTGGTGCGATTCAAGAACCCGATCGGCGGCAGCGTCGTGTGGGACGACGCTGTGAAGGGCCGCATCGAGATCTCGAATGATGAACTCGACGATCTCGTCATCGCCCGCCCCGATGGCACACCGACCTACAACTTCTGCGTGGTGGTGGATGACCTCGACATGAAGATCACCCACGTGATCCGGGGCGATGACCACGTCAATAACACGCCGCGGCAGATCAACATCATCCGCGCCCTGGGTGGCGAGGTGCCGGTCTACGCCCACCTGCCCACCGTGCTCAACGAGCAGGGTGAGAAGATGAGTAAGCGTCATGGCGCGTTGCCCGTCACGGGATATCGGGATGAGGGCTATCTGCCGGAGGCCGTGCTGAACTATCTGGCGCGACTGGGCTGGGCGCATGGCGATGCCGAGATCTTCTCGCGCGAACAGTTCGTCGAATGGTTCGATCTGGAGCACTTGGGCAAGTCCCCGGCGCAATACAACCCGGAAAAGCTGGCGTGGCTCAACAGCCATTACATCAAGGTTGGTGACAACACGCGCCTGGCAGACCTGACGCGTCCGTTCATCGAGGCGCTCGGCGGCAAGGTCGAAGGCGCGAACCTGGTGGACGTGATCGCGCTGGTCAAGGATCGCGCGAACACGCTGAAGGAAGTGGCGCAGACCGCGATGCTGTTTTATCGCGGCGAGCCGCAGGCCGATGCGGCGCTGAAGTTGGAACATCTGACGGACGAGATTCGCCCCGCGCTGCAGGCACTGGCCACGCAACTCGCGGCGCTGCCGGAGTGGAAGCGCGAAGCGATTAGTGCCGTGTTCAAGGCAGTGCTGGCCGAGTTCGGCCTGAAGATGCCGAAGCTGGCGATGCCGGTGCGCCTGCTGGTGGCGGGGCAGTTGCAGACGCCGAGCATCGACGCGGTGCTTGAACTGTTCGGTCGCGACACGGTGCTGCGCCGTCTGGCTGCAGCGTAAAAAACTGCTGAAAAAGTCTCGGCTGGGGCTTGCGCTCTGGTCGAGACTTCAGCATAATCTCGTTCTCCCTGCTGCAAGACGCGAGTCAAGCAGAACGGTTGCAAAACCGAACGGGGCTTGCAAAACGGTGAGAATGCTTTATAATCGCCGCTTCGCCAGAAACGCAGTAAATCTGGTGAGCAAGATTGCAGTAAATGGCAGTAACTATGGGGCTATAGCTCAGCTGGGAGAGCGCTTGCATGGCATGCAAGAGGTCAGCGGTTCGATCCCGCTTAGCTCCACCAATCCTTCCTCCTTTTTTGCTGTGACCGTGGATGTGGATACCGCCACACCCGTAACGTGGTACATCCACAGTGATCATTTCAACCGCCCAATTGCGGTCACCGATACCGCTGGCGCGCCAGTCCATGAAGCTTGGTTACCCTTTGGGGAGGCCACAGGCTCATACGCCCTGAATGCCCGCTTCCCGGGGCAGTGGTTCCAAAGTGAAAATGGTCTGCATTATAATTGGCACCGCCACTATGACCCCACGATTGGGCGTTATACTCAGGCGGACCCCTTGGGCTTCGTCGATGGTCCGAGTGTCTATGCCTACGCACTCAACTCTCCGCAAATGTATATCGACCCAACAGGCGAATTCGGCGTTGTTGGCGCGATTATTGGGGGTGGGTTTGATTTAGGGCTTCAACTTGCGTTAAATGGTGGAAATTGGAAGTGCGTCGATTGGGCAGATGTTGCCGTGTCTGCAGCGGTCGGGGCTATTGCCCCCGGCCTCTTGTCTGCAGGGAAAACTTTCTGGACTTCGAGCAGCGCAATAAGGCATCTTTCAAGACAAGCTTCGCGTGCACAAACGGCTAACCGGCGGACCAAAATAAAGAACAGAATTGGCAGGCACAAGAGCGACCTTGGTAAGGCATTGGCAACGCAGGCAGCTTGGCAAGGCATAAAACAAATAGGAAAAAGCGTAGGGAATTATCAGCAAGGCGATTGAGAGGGCAATAGATAAAGTATGGGAAAAGAGTATTTAGTTTATCTGGTTGGCGTTTGCATATTTGGATTGGTGTATTACGAAATCAAGTTTTGGCTGGATAACGACTTCATTTTTGTAATCGGTGGCGTTGTTTATCTGATTTTTCTGCGCGTCCTTGCTAAGAAAGTTACGTAGTGATTAGAAACCAGTCGGGAAAGTTGGGGATCTAGTAAACCGATGAGCGATAATACCAGATTTAAACTCTCCTTCCGAGTAAACCATCCAACTATCTCTGCCTCTGAGATTGTTAAGACCTTTGCTATGCCTACCACAAAGCGATTTCAGTCTGTTGGAGAGCCGCGCATATCTCCTAGTGGAGAAATCCTTGGTGGCAAACATCAAAAAACCAGTGTTGGCTTTGAGTTCCATGAACATGCTTTGAGATGTGATGAGGTTGATATCGAAGATATGATCTTGGAGGAATTGGGAAAAATTGATCTCCAAATTACGGCTCATCTTGCGGTGACAGGCGGCCGGTGCGCATTTATTCTAGGCATATTTACAGATGAATATATTGGGCTTGAGCTTGGTACCGCGCTTAATGATTTGCTATCTGCATCAAAAATAGAAATTTGGTTTTATATTTACGGCGGAAAAGATTGATTGGATTGCCAGATAGTTCCCGGTTTGGAATGCCGAAAAATGAGAAAATTTGGGGCCGTGGAGGTAAAAGAAAATGAGCGAGAAACTTGAGTTCATATATGTGCTGTCACACATACGTCCCCTGCCGGATGGGGAGGAGGAAGACAGGCTTATCGGCATATATAGTTCGAAAGAGCGGACGGAATTGAGAAAAAGACAGTTGCAAGGCCAGCCCCCCTTTAGTGATGCGCCCAATGAGTTCTACCTGAGCCGAGGCAAAATTGGGGCGGAAGAAGAAGGTTGGCCAGAAGGATATATAACGGTCTATTAGAGTTTTGTGACGGAAGTTGTTCGGGTTGAGGGGCCTGTTGATACACTAGACCCCTGATCAACCTCTCGTTGAGCCGATGAAGCAATAGCCGTTGGCCTAGAAATGCTTCAAAGTGGGCTGTGGATACAGGGGAGAAATGCCATGGCCGATAGCCGGAGTATAGTGTTTGCATTGTTGCACGTTCATATCATGCCTGATGGTGAAGAAGACATTAAGGTAATTGGATATTACCATTCTGAAACAGATGCGCTTGAAGCTCGAAGTCGGGCAGTTAAACTGCCGGGGTTTAAAGATGTTCCCGATGGCTTTCGCGTTGAGCGTCATGTTGTCGATCAAGACAACCCCCGTAAGGATTATGGGTTTCTGAGTCGTTGATGCCAATGGCGTCGCTTCAGTGCTGAGGCGCGCAACTAGGCAATCACCTGCCCGAGGGTAAGCGTGCTCTCCCGCCCATGACCGTAAGATGGGCTTGTGCACCGGTCCACGAGGCTTGGTTCTGGGGCCAATATTTAAGGGGTGTACAGAGTTTTGGAGGAGCCAAATATATAGTATTCCTTGCTTGAACAGCTTCCAAGTTCCTCTGGTGAACAAATTGGAGGAAATGTGCAAATCTCGTCAGTTGCAGTATCATATTTCCATTTGCGGGGGCACGTGGAATGGTGAGGCAGATTTCACGGCGGTACTAAAGGTTGACGAATATGGTGTGGAGTTCTGGACCTACATCGATGGTGCTCATATTCAGGGAAGCGGGCTAGATATTCGTTTCGAAATATACGACTACGATGATCTTGAGAAATTGGCATCCCATTATCTTAACGAGGTGGCCCGGATTTTGGGCGAAGCCAAGGAGGGAAAGGATTGGGCACCAACTCCTAACCGTTTATCCGCGTGGTGGGCTAACTTGTTCAATTGATCCAGGTTTGCTTCCGTAGTTGCCACTTCCCACCTTTATTCGCCCAGCAGCTGGTGAGGAGTTGAGAAGTTCTCGTGAGAAAACAAGCTCGATATTCCCTGTATTTCCCCTGGTTTATCAGTGAAAGAAGGGGAGACGGTTTCGCGCGTGACTGCGCACACCACCAATCCTTCCCCAGCGAACTCAATGAATGAGAGACGTTGCCAAATAGCTCCGTAAGTACGGGGGATGAGCGGTATATAACGCATCGCAATTATCAGGTTTGGCGGTTCCTTCTTTGGGTATGGCTTTGTCACAAACTCAGCACCATTTGTCGGTGCAGTGGGCTAACATGATCAAAGGACGCAGATCAGTTATCGTAATCTCCGCTTCCCTGCTTCAATCTGAGCTTGTGACAAAGCCTCCTGAACCAGTGTCAAGTATAAGCCGGTACGCTTGCTTGCTTGTACAGCTGAGACATCTTTCTTAAAAGAATGAATAAGATCATCGTGATCAC